>NZ_DAINST010000098.1:0-1782 GCF_036741115.1 Dietzia sp. | reverse complement strand
CCACGGTCGGGTTCGCTTCTCCGGAGGCCGCGATCGGTTCGTTCGTCGCGAAGCTGGGCGCCGCGGTGGTCAAGCTCGGCGCTCCGACGGCGACGAAGCTGTCGGGGCAGATCATGCAGACCGTGGAGCAGGAAGTCGAGGTCAACTCCGAACTTCCGAAGATGGTGGCCGATGTCAACTACTGGCAGACCGCCCAGCGGCATGGTTCTTACTTCAACACCCCGGCGACCCCGGAAGGGCAGTCGGCCGCGGAAGTGACGAAGGCGTGGCTGATGGCGTTGGCCACGGACCTCGGCGGCGAGGCCAAGGACGCCGCAGGGGGAACGACGTCGGCAGGGTCGTCGACGTCGGTGTCCACGTCGACACCGACGGGCTCGTCGCAGGTGCAGACGTTCGCCCCCTCCACGGCGGCGACGTCGTCGTCGGTTCTCACAGTCAAGCCTTCGTCGGCGGCACCGTCGACGCAGGTCGGGCAGTAGAGGGGAAGGAGGCCACTTCGGTGGTCGCGCAGCCAATGGAAAACAACGCATTTGTGCCCATCACCGACACCGACCGGCTCGGGGTGTGGGAGGAACCGATTCCGGTGGACCCGGGGGCGGGCGCGCCGATGGTGTGGCTGCTGGGCCCGCATGGCGGTGCCGGGGTCACGTGCCTTGCCCACCAGCTCGGGATCGCCGGCGATGCCCGTGGCAAGTGGCCTTCTGGCCGGTGGCCCAATCACGAGTCACCTCTGGTGCTGCTCGTGGCCGCGGAGACGCGGATGGGCCTTGACGCGATGGGGCGGGCTCTACGACAGCACATGGCAGGGCAGGGTTCATCGGCGGAGCTGGTCGGGTTGGTGACGATTCGCCAGTCTCGCAAGCGCCCCAAAGAGCTCGAGCATGAGGTGCGGCGTCTCGAGACGGCGCCGGTGCCCGTGTGGCATGTGCCGTTCATCGAGTCCTACCGCCTGCATTTCCCGCATGAACTTCCGGTGTGGGACCGCCATGGTCCCGCCCAGGAGAAGGGCCGGCGCAAGCCGGACCCGATGGATCACGTTCCTGACGAAATCGCCACCGTGGGCGCGGCTGTCGTCGCTCACGTCAACCAGAAATTCGGGTACTAGACCGGCGCGGCCGGCACCCGAGAAAGGACACCTCATCATGACCACTTCCTTCACCGCTTCCCGTGTTCTCACGGAGACCTATCTCGCGCTCGAGCCCGCGGCTCCTCCCGGCTCGGAGAAGATCACGATGGTCGTCGGCTGGGCCATGTTCATCGGCTGTGTCGGAGTGATCCTCGGGATCATCGGCTCCGGCGTGTGGCTGGCGATCGAGAAGATCACCTCGGGCTCGACCCGCTCGGCGACGATGATGCTCGTCGGCTGTGTCGCTGGCGCGATCATCCTCGTCTCGGCCACGGCAATCTTCTCGGCCATCACCGGCTGGTCGGTGGTGTAGCCGATGCCGTCATCGGTGACTGATCCGCTGAACCAACTGGTCTCGTGGGGACTATGGCTCGGCGCCGTGGTGATGGTCGCGAAGATGATCCAGCTCGCCCCCACCGTCTATGAGCAGTGGCGACGCGCCGAGCGAGGCCGGACCTCGAAGGAATTCATGTGGTGGACGGCCGGGGCGATTGTGCTCTCGTCTGCCGGAACTATCGCCAGCGTCGTCCTGAACTGACATCGCAGGCACCGAACAGGGGATGAAATGATGCACACCCACCGCAGAAAGGTCGCGGCCGCCGCGGCTGCGGCGATGCTCGTGACGCTCGCGGCCGGCTGCGGCAGTGACGAACAAT
>NZ_DAINST010000097.1:0-8997 GCF_036741115.1 Dietzia sp. | reverse complement strand
CTGCGCGCTGAGTTCCGCCTCCTGACGAATGACCGCGATCTCGTCTTCGATCTCAAGCGGGTAGTGCGTACGGATCTCCGCGCCGAAACGGTCCTTGAGCGGGGTGATGATGCGTCCGCGGTTCGTGTAGTCCTCAGGGTTCGCCGAGGCGACGACGAGCACGTCGAGCGGCAACCGGAGCGCGTAGCCGCGGATCTGCACGTCCCGCTCCTCCATCACGTTGAGCAGCGCGACCTGGATGCGCTCCGCGAGATCCGGGAGCTCGTTGAGCGCGACGATGCCGCGATTCGCGCGCGGCACGAGCCCGTAGTGGGTGGTCTCCGGATCGCCGAGGCGCCGGCCTTCGGCGACGCGCATGGGGTCGACATCGCCGATCATGTCCGCGACCGAGGTGTCCGGCGTGGACAGCTTCTCCACGTAGCGCTCGGAACGGTGCTTCCACTCGACGGGCAGCGCGTCGCCCTCACGCTCCGCGCGGGCGATCGACGCCGCGGTGATCGGCTCGAACGGGCTCTCCCCGAGCTCCGATCCCTCGATAACGGGCGACCATTCGTCGAGCAGTCCGACGAGCGTGCGCAGCAGACGCGTCTTGCCCTGGCCGCGCTCCCCGAGCAGCACGACATCGTGCCCGGCGATCACAGCCCGCTCGAGCTGCGGCACCACAGTGTTCTCGAAACCGTGCATGCCCGGCCAGGGGTTCCGCCCCTCGGCCAGCGCGGCAAGCAGGTTCTCCCGCATCTCCTCGCGCAGCGTGCGTTGGGAGTAGCCGGCGGCGCGGAGCTCACCGAGGGTGCGGATCGACGGCTTCTGGTGTACTGGCATCTCACTCACACCGCCCACGGTAGGCCTCCCCTCCGACACTGTGCAGCGCGCGAGCCCCCGGGGCTGGTCGGGCCGGGTCAGTCGCCGGGAACGATGTAGGTCCGCACCACCTCGACCTTGCCGGACTTCGCGGCCGAGGTGAATTCGAGGAGGTGCGCGAACCCGAACCGCTCCCCGTCCTTCGTGGTCGCGGTTCCGTCGACCGCGCCGTACTTACCGTGGGTCACGACCGCGAGGATCTCAAGCTCCGAAAGGTCTCCGCGCAGGGGAAGACCGGGTGTGGCGGCGGAGTCCCCATTCCCCTTCGCGGCCGGCTCCCACTGCGGTTCCTCGACGAACCACCGGTCGAAGAATTCGGTGTCGGCCTCGCCCCAGGCGCGCGCGAAACCGGCGACGACCTGCATGCGCGGCGAGTTCCCGCAGTATTGGGGCATCGAGAATTTCATTTCTTCAGCGCTCCCGGCTCGGCTTCGCCTGCTTCGGCTTCCGCGGCTTGGAGGGCTTCTTCTTCGGCGCCGCCCGCCACAGCTCCACGAGAAGCTCGCGGAGGCGATCGCTACCCGGGTCGAGATGTGCAGGGTCGACGCGCCACATGTCCGCGCCACCCGGATACATCGGCGCCAGTTCGGCGATCTCGGCTACGTCGTCGTCATGCGGGGATTTCTTGAGGAACAGGGAACCGTCGTTGATCACGGCGACGCTGCGTTCGATATCGGGATTCGAGGCGAAATCCTCCGGGCCCGCGTCGGGGACGGTGGCGTAGACCATATAGCCGCCGAACATCGGGCGGGTGCGCAACTCGATGGGGAGCATGTCCTCGGGCAGCGCCTCGGCGATCTCCCGCGATGCCGCTTTGAGCGCCTCGTCTTTGGCCACGATTCCCGTCCGCCCTTTCCTCACGCTGTGCCCGCGGCGCATGCCGCTGCGGCTAGCCTAAAAGAATGAGCACCCTCACGAGCGCGTTCCCGGGCAGTTCGGGGGCAGATTCCCGCGCCGCCGACTTTATCGATTTCGTCGCCGCGAGCCCGTCCTCGTTCCACACGGCCACGGAGGTCGGACGCCGGCTCCTCGCGGCGGGCTTCACGGAACAGGACGAGGCCGAGGATTGGGATTCCGAACCGGGCGGGCATTTCGTGATCCGCGGAGGGGCGATCGTGGCGTGGTTCGTGCCAGAGGGAGCGTCGCCGTCATCCAGCGGTTTCCGCATCGTCGGCGCGCACACGGATTCGCCCGGCTTCTCGCTCAAGCCGCGCGGGGATCTCGCGTTCAAGCGGTGGCAGCAGGCGCCGGTCGAGGTCTACGGCGGGCCGCTCCTCCACACGTGGTTCGATCGCGAGCTCGAGCTCGCGGGGCGCGTGGTGTTCGCCGACGGCTCGACCCACCTCGTCCGCACGGGCCCATGGCTGCGGATTCCGAGCCTCGCGATCCACCTCGACCGGGGCGTCAATTCCAAGCTCGAGCTCGACCCCGAGCGCCACGTCCAGCCGATATTTGGCAATTCCGTGCGCCCCGGCGGGTTGCTGCAGATCCTCGCCGAGGACGTCGCCGCGGAGAACGGGCTCGCGCCGGGGACAGCGATCGTCTCGCACGACCTCATTACCGTCGACGCGCAGCGCGGCGAGCGCTTCGGCGTCGCGCGTGAGTTCCTCGCGGCGGGGCGGCTCGACAACCTCACCAGCGTGCATACCGGGCTCGAGGCGCTGCTCGCCGCGGCGTCGGATCCTCCGGGCGACGACATCCTCGTGCTCGCCGCGTTCGACCACGAGGAGGTCGGCTCGGGCACCACTTCCGGCGCTTCGGGGCCGCTGCTCGAGGACGTGCTCCTGCGCACGGCCGCCGGGCTCGGCGCGGATCTCGAGCGGAGCCGGCAGATGTTCGCCCGCTCGATGTGCGTCTCCGCCGATGCCGCGCACGCCGTGCACCCGAACTACCCCGAAGCCCACGATCGCGGGCACCACCCGTTTGTCGGCGGCGGTCCGGTGATCAAGATCAACGCCAAGGCCCGCTACGCCTCCGATGCCGGCACGGTCGCGCTGTTTATCGCCGCGTGCGCCGAGGCGCAGGTGCCCTATCAGCACTTCGTCTCGGACAACCGCGTGCCGTGCGGTTCGACGATCGGTCCCCTGACGGCGACGCGCCTCGGCATCGACACCGTCGATGTCGGCGTGCCCCTCCTGTCGATGCACTCGGCGCGCGAGATGTGCGGTGTGGCCGATCTCGGCTCCCTCGCTGCATCGCTCGACGCGTTCTTCCGGATGGCGTAGCGGGGGAGTTTCCGGGGAGAGCGCGTTGCCGCTCGCCCCTCGTTCTTCCCGGATGACGACGTAGGTCCCGCTCCCCTAGCCATCTCCTGTCCCGGCGCGCGTCTGCCACGCTCGGCGGGATCTCCTTTCGCCTACGAACCGATAGCCGAAATGCCGAATGCCGGCCCCTAGTGAGGGGCCGGCATTCTTGGTCGCTACTCGAAAGCGGCAGATACTACTTCGGGAGCAGCGCCGTGATCTCCGGCGGAAGCTGGATCAGGCCCTGCTGCCAGGCCCAGTAGGCGCCTCCGAGCGACGCGGCAATGGCGACGGCAAGCCCTCCGCCGAGCGCCAGCGAGCCGAAGTCCGGGCCGTTCGAGGGAACCTGCGTGCTCGTGGTCGTGGTCGTGGTCGGAGTGGTTGTCTCCGTGTTCGTTGTCGTCGTGTCGGTCGTCGTGTCGGTCGTCGTGGTGGACGTTTCCCTTGCTTTTGTCTCGAAGTCGTAGGTCACGCAATCGAAAACGAAGTTGTCGATGTACGTGTTCGGAGTCTTGTTTTCCTGCGTCTTCTGGACACCGATTTCGTCGAGCTGAGCATCAGGGTTCATCGCGATGATGTCCTTGAGCGTAGCGGTCTCCATTCGCATGAGCGGCTTGCCGTCATTGAAGCCGGGTGTGGCCGCAATGCTCTTTGTGACCCAGAATTCGGAGCTCGCGGAGACATCCTCCGGCGACAGCGTATTCCACTCACCAGTCGAATCGGTCGGGCTCAGCACAATGGTGGCGAAGCCGTTTGTGAAGTGCCCGCCCTCGCCGTTCGGCTTGGGTTCACCGGTCGCGAAGTTGTAGTAGTTCGCCCCGGTGATGCGAAGCTGGAGCGCGGGTCCACGGGTGTCGCCGAAGTAGTCGAAGCCCATCGGCCTGATGTTCCCATCTTCATCGACCAGGTCTTCGAGCGGCATGTCCACCTTCTTGTACAGCGACGTGCCCTTCTTCTCGGGGTCGGTGTAGTCGGGGAAGAAGAGCCCACCCGGACCTGCAGTCGCACCCGTCTCCGCGCCATCCGCAAAATCCTGGAACACGGCAGGGGTCTCATCGTCCGGCGTCGTCCATTCGCCGGGCTCAGCCGGCGTGACGACCTCCGTCGTGCACTGATTTTCGGGATCGGTGGTGGGCGTCGGAGTGGTGGAGGTCGGGGTACCAGAAGTGGTGGGGGCAGCGGACGTCGACGGCGGGATCAGGCTGCCGAGGCTGCCGCCACTAAACTCAAACGACTGCGCGGTAACCGCCGGAGCGGCGACCAGCGAACCGGCGATCAGCGCAGCCGGCACGGCCACCAGTAGTGGCTTATGTGAGAACTTCATGAGAGGACTCCTTGCGGATGTGAGTTTTGGCCACCTGGAGCTGCGACCAAGAAGGATGGCGCAGCACGCAAACCCTTCGTGCGCTGCACGAATAACAATAGAGTCACGATTGTTTTGGAGTCAACATTATCTACAAAAGTTTGTAATATAATTCTCATCCCAGTTAGTGGTCGCTCTCAGCAAGTAGCCAACGAGCGGCCCGACTTGCTGGCGACATTGCGCGGCCTCCGCAAACTTTGTCCTGCACGCCGCCGCGGGGTCGGGCGCGCCCACGACTTAGGCGAGCTAAGCGCGCACCGTCTGCCCATTGCTAATACCGCTCGGACCTCCAAGCCCAGACGGAGGCTCCAGCACCCATAACGGCCATGACCGGCATGGCGATCATGCCCAAGGTCAGTTTCACCTTCTGGTCGTCAGACAGGTAATCCATGCCCGGGACCGAATACTCCGTTCGACCGAGCGGCACGTATCGGTACCCGTGCCCATAGATCGAAGGAAATTCCGGCCACCACACCGCTACCGAAGCGGCGAATGCCAGAGCTGTGATCGGAAACGCAATCCAGAACCACGGAAAACCGTGCACCCCATGCTTCCGCCGCCGTGGCAGCACGGCCACAGCGACAAGCGCACTGATCCCAAGCGCGAATACCACCATCCACCGTTGTTCCGACATACGCCCAACGAGCACCTTTCTCGCCGAAGAGATCTCCGATTCCGGGAAGTATTCCGCGAATGGCTGAACGTCGCTAATAGTCGCGACAACGAACGTTGCCCCGAGCACGCAGAGGAGACCGACAGCGAACGCAACCGCGCGCACGACCCGTGGAGCGCGTACCCCGAAGGTGCGTCGATTCTCCCCTTCCTCCATGGCCTCGAACCGTAGACGACGTGACGCTGGGCCAACAGCAATTTAATCAACTTGCCGCACATGCGGTCTGGCGATCGCGCCCGCCGCGGACAGCAAGATTGTTCGCCTGCGCGGCGGCCACCTTCCCGTACCCTCGCGGGCATGCGTTCCCTCATTGCCCTTGTGCTCAACGTGATCTGGCTCGTGACGGCAGGCTTCTGGCTGTGGCTCGGTTACCTACTCGCGGGCGTTGTCGCGTGCGTCTTCATCATCACGATCCCCTTCGGCGTCGCGAGCTTCCGCATCGCCGGCTACGTGCTGTGGCCATTCGGCCGCGAGGTCGTGGACCGTGGTGCGCCTACGGGAATGTCGACGATTGGAAACGTGATCTGGTTTGTCGTCGCAGGGCTCTGGCTCGCAATCGGCCACGTGTTCACAGCGGCGGCGCAGGCGGTGACGATCATTGGCATCCCGCTGGCCTGGGCCAACCTCAAGCTCATCCCTGTGACGTGTTTCCCGTTCAGCAAGGAGATCGTGAGCTCCGAGGATCGTCGCGCGGCAATGATGCCGGTCGCCCGCCGCTAACAGCGCAAAACATCGGTAGCCCGGCGATCTCGCGGGACGATCTACCTATCGCCAAGACCTCCCCCACCAAAAGGCCCCGAGGATGCGGCCTGCCCGACGTTGGCCGCCGGCGAGCACCGCCAAGAGTTCGACGCCCCGTAACAATGCGCAAGGGCGGAAACGATGTTCACAATGGACACCATCGCCCAACGCAGGAAGGCACTCCATGGATTCGATTAGCGCGGCCGTGCTCAACTTCGACTTCGCCGGGCCGTTCAAGACGTCTGCAACCCTCCACGAAGGCCAAACCCCGGACTACGGCTTTTTCGAAGCTGTTTCCGGCTCGGTCGGATACTTCGCCCAGGATTTCGTCACGTCCCTTCAGATCCCGTTTTACTAACGCCCGGGCGTCTACGTAAGGAAACCTCATGATGACAACCCGAAAGATCGCCGCCGTCTCTGCAATCGCGTGTGCTGCGGTTGCGTTTTCTACGGCCCCAGCACAAGCCCAAACGCTCCCCGAGATTCCGCAGGGATCGGTAGCAGCCGATGCCCTCGCACCCGCAGCCACCATGTCCGTCGCCTCCGCAGTAATGCCCGCGGCCCTCGTATTCCAGGCGTACTGCATCATTGCCTACAACATCGGCGGACCTGCCGCCTGCTCGTACTGACCACGATGCACGCCTAGGGAAGACCCCGGGCAAAAGCAGCAAGCCGGGGCTTCCATATGACCAAGTAGCTCGACGCCTTGCGCCGACGAAATGACCACCCGGCGCCGGCTCCGACTGAACCGAAAGGCCCCCCACGGGCTCGTTCCCCAGCTCCCTCCTCAACCCTTCGCAGGCGCTCACTTCTGTCTTCAACTTCTCCGCCGCCCTCACTTGGGACACGACGATGCCCACCAACCCGCTCGACGCATTCGTGGGCTCCGTCGAGAACACCTTCAACTTCGCGACGTCGTGGATGCCCCGCTAGTCTCCTGAGCTCGGCTACGTCCCGGGGTGCCCGTCCAGCGGCGGCCGCTCCCGGACGTTCACCTCAGTAGGAATAAGTGCCCCTGACCGGCTCGACCGAAGCCGGAACATCGTCCCGGAGAAAACCTGGAACTCGGGCCGCCCGACGTCGACCACCGGCGAGCACTCCCCCTTCCGCCGCGAGAAAGAAGAGTTGGAGCGCCGTTCGCAGGCCGAGTTCGTCGATCCACGGCAGGTCCGTGCCCGTAAGCGCGAGGTGCACATTCGCCGGCAACATGCTCAGCAACATGGGCCCTGGGCCCGCAGCAGCGGCGTTCCGCGTCCTTCGCCACATCAGACCCGCCGCACCTGCGAGTTCGAGCAATCCGGTGATAATGACGAGGACACCGGGCGCGGGAAGCGCTGGCGGGACCATGGCGACGAGCTCCTCACGCATCGCCACGAAATGCGCGCCGCCGGTGACGGTGAACATTGCCGCGAGTCCGCCGGCCAGCCCGAGCCGCCACGCCTTCTGCTTGGGACGAAGGACCTTGCGGACGACGAAAACCGCCGACGTGGTCGCGACGAGCACGATAAGCGGTTCCATGGTGATCTCCCTGGTTCGACCCTGCGAAACTTGTCGTTGAATAGATTCGTCATTCATGCGCATCTTGTCGATGAAAAGTTTCCGGGGGCAGAGTCGGGCGCATGGCTTACCACCACGGAGATCTGCGCCGAACGCTCCTCGACGAGGCCGCGTCCGCCATCGCCGACGACGGACTCGCCGCACTGAGTCTCCGCGCCCTCGCCAAGCGCGCCGGGGTGTCCAATGCGGCGCCGAACTATCACTTCGGCGACCGATCGGGCCTGCTCACCGCTCTCGCCACCGAGGGATTCGACCGCCTGGCCGCGGCGATGGATCACCTCGCAGCGCAGGGCGACGATGCGCCGAAAAATGCCTCCTCCGGGCTCGTGGACATGGGCGTGGCCTACGTCGACGTCACGCTCTCGAATCCTTCGCACTTCGCCGTCATGTTCCAGACCGCACTGCTGCGCGCGGACGATCCCGCACTGCTCGACGCTCAGCAGCGCGCGTATGCCGCGCTCCGCGACGGCGTCTCGCGAGCACTCGATGCGAGCGGAACACGCACGGCTGCCGCGGCCGCGGACGGGGCGGAGGCCAAGGCTGAAGAGGACGCAGTCGTCGCAGCGTGGTCCCTCGTCCACGGCTACGCCACACTCGTCATCGGGGGCGCCGTGCCGGATACGGACCCGCGGGCACGCGCGCGGGTCATCGCCAAGATGCTCGGCCTCTCCGCAGGCGAGAGTTAGGCGCGGCCCACTGCGCGGTTGGCCGGCTAGGCGGCCGTAGACGCCTGACCACGCGGAGCTTCGCCATCCCCGACCGGCACCGGATCAGGTACGGCGGTACGCCCGAAGCGGGCGAGCACGAAGGCGACCCAACACGTAGCGGCGAGGACGACTCCCCCGACCGCCGTCCACAGCACGGCAGGATTGTTGACGGCGAGCTGCGGAATCGCCCGCTCGGGAACGATGGCGGCATAAGCACCCGCGACGAGCGACCCGATATACGAGCCCACCATGTTCCCGATGTGCGCTCGCACCCTCCCTCGACGGATGTTGTAGACGCCGAAGGTCGTGGTGCAGAACGTGAAGATCGCAAGCGCGTGGAAGATGGTGAACCCTCCGGTGAGGGTGTAGATACACATCCCCGAGACGCACACGAAGTACATGGAGACCACCCACGAGCGGCCGATCGCCTTGTGCGCCGAGTCCTTGCGCCGGCGGAAGATATTGACGGGACCGAGGAGAACCACGAGCGAGGCCGCCACGGCGTGCACCGCGATTGCCGTTCCGGTGAAGGTGTCCATGGGTTTAAGATAGTCGTGATATCCACTGAACATCCAGGTAGATAGCTACCGGGGTAGTCCACTATCCACTGCCCTGGACTCCTGCCCGCCCACGCGAAGGAGCCTCACATGCACCTCGCCGAACTCTCGCTCGCCACGGGCGCGCCGGTCTCGAGCATCAAGTTCTGGCTCCGCCAGGGCGTGCTCCCGCCGGGCGAGAAGATCAACGCGCGCACGGCCGAATACGGCGAGCGCCACGTGGACCGCATCGAGCTCATCCAGCTCCTACGCGAGGATCTCCGTGCCCCCACCGCGCAGATCTCCGAGCTCACCG
>NZ_DAINST010000096.1:0-9063 GCF_036741115.1 Dietzia sp. | reverse complement strand
CGGCCCTCGGTGCGCTCATAGTGGTCAGCGTTGTTCTTCGCCGCGGCTTCGGCCTGGATCAACGCCTGCATGCCGGCCCGCACCAGCGTGGCGAACATCGCCTGTGGATCGGCGGCCAGCAGTGCATCGAGCTGGGCCTGTACGCCAGAGTGGGAATGGGTCATCGCGTGGTGTGTCTTTTACTGTGAGCTACGTGGCGGTAACTCCTTGACCACTACGCGGTTGCCCGACCTCTGCGGACCGCCACACCTTCGTCAGCCAGAACCCCGGCCCCGAAACCCCACCACCCCACGCGACTTACCCCTCTCGGGTGCACGCCTGCTGTAGAAAATGATGTCGAACCGGGAGGACTAGGATGAGTACGCCCGGCGGACATCATTCTTGATACCAAAACAATTCGAAGGCGCAAATAAATACGGAGGAAGATTAGTAACGCACGACTCCGATGTACGCGCAGATCCGTCGACGTGCTCGTCTACAAGCCGGGGAAAGCCTGTCGTACCGCGCTTAATGCGTCGGGCGGGCCTTCGAGCTTTACGCCGTCGAAACCGCGTCCTCCGACCGCTAACGCCACACTGCGCGGTGCACCGACCAACCTCGCCACGGACTGCCCTTTGTGGGTCGCGCGTAGCGTGGCGTCTGGGCGGCCTACACATTGGGCAATTACGCCGACACGTAGCGAGCGCAGTGTCATGCGGGCGAACATGGGCAAGGAGTTCCAGACATCGTCATCGACCTGCGCGGGCATCTCCGGGAGGTCGGCGATTTCATTGGCTCGGCGGATGTCCTCTGCATGTATCGCGTACTCCATGAGGTTGGTGGCCTGATCAATGGGCCCGAAAGACATCGGGCTCCACTTCGGAGGTCCAGAGCGGATCAGGTCGATGAGCTTTGTGAACGGCGTGCGGGCCTGTTCGTTTTGCACCTTTTCGGTGTGGGCGGCAAACCGCTCGAGCAGTATGCCCGGCAACGAGTCCGGCCGGCGTTCGCGAACGACCAGGTGGGCTGCGAGGTCGCGCGCCCTCCATCCTTCGCATAGGGTCGGCGCATCTGGCCCCACGGCGAGCATGAGATCGGTGAGATTATTTCGGGCGAGAACAGCGGTACGCATGGTCTCAAGTCTTCCACGATGTTTACCCTCATGTTCGCGGTCTCCGTCACGATGATGCCCAATTGCGCTGCTACGGTGCCCCGCATTTTCAAAGTTGGTACCTATTACTTCTGTAGCGGCGCGACGTATCTGCGCGGATGTTCACGCTTCCACGCTGTGTTTTGTCGTTGAAGAAATTGGCGGTGACACCGGTTGAGGGCCGCAAGCGGACGATGTGTGCAGACGTGAATTGTGGCTAATAAAGGAGCATGTAATGTCGGACGATGCCAGGAAGTCCGAGCAGATTGTCACCGATCTCATGAAAAAATTTCGGATCTGCATGGCTACTACCGTTGGAGTCGAAGGGCAGTTGCTCAGTCGCCCTATGGCCCGTCAAAACTCTGAATTCGACGGCACTATACGACTACTAGCGCCACGCAACTACGGTATTGTGCCGGAAATCGAGGCTGACCCCCGCGTCAACGTGTCGGTGCAGTCGTCGGAGGGTTTCGTCTCCGTCGCCGGAAACGCCGTGGTTGACGACGAACGCGAGATTGTTGCCTCGAACTGGAGTTATGCGGACGACGCCTGGTTCCCCGGTGGGCAAGAACAGGCCACGTCGATTTTGGTCCGTGCCAATTCCGCCGAGTATTGGGACGCCGGCGGTTCGACCGTAGCCCACATCCCCTCATTCACACGCTCAGCGATTTCGCTCGACCACCGAACTCCCGACGTGGGATCCAGCGGAACCGTGGAACTTTAAGTTCAAGGATTACGGTAACACGTTCAACTTTCGCGCGAGCCTAGGTATGCCGCTGCGCGTGTAGGTGCCACGACCGCGGGAGTGGCTCCCGTTGCTTCCGACAAGAAACACGACGATCTCGTCTCGCCCATGCGTGCGGTAACCACGTCATGCAGACTTCATCTACTCAACCCGAAGTTAGGAAAAATCAAGTAGGGGGCCGAGGGCGAAGAGCATCGTCATAGACCAGGCGACGTGTGTGATGGCCGGCGCCAAAATTCCGCCCGTACAGCGTCGTTGGACGGCTGTGACGAGACCGAGGACAAAACCAGCGAAGGTTAGCAAAGGGATTCCGGCCGTGGCAATAACTGCCGTATAGATTGCGGCGCTTACTAGAACGGGACATCTCTTGGCTAACGTTGAGTAGACTGCGCCACGGTAGAAAAGCTCTTCCGATACTCCATTGGCTGCGGTGATCACGGCGATCAGGAGCATGTTACCAGCGGTGACGTGGGCCAGGAGATTCTGGACCGGCTCACGGAGTAACGGAATATGTGAAACGACCAACGCGCCGAGGCAGAACGTAGTAGCTAAAGCAACTGCCAGCAGTAATGCCGACCGCCATGGCCAGGAACCCGGCCGGTAGGGCTCGCGACCGAGATGTAAAGGTCCTGAGGCCAATGCGCCGACGATCCATACTGTACCCAAGAGCGTAGTTGCGCCGTAGAACAAAGGATCTCCAGGAGCGATGTGCAAGGACCACGCGTTGAGGGGCGTGCCGATGCACAAGGTAACGAGAACGACGATTCGCCGACGTTTCCTCGTGGCTTCTTCATCAGGTTGCTCGGCGACGCCCGTGCGGAAGGCCCGTGTGTGACGAAGCGCGACGGCGCACCGATAACTCACGAGGCGGTTTGGAGATAGAGGGAAGTGTGGATCGCTTCGTGCGCAGATTTCCAGGCCCAGCCCGCAGGCACGAGGTCGTGCTTGCGAGTGGAATTGTCGGCGCACACCATGTCATGACACAGACTGTCGATCATGGCCGCGACGGTCATACCGTCGTGTGGTACGACGTTGGCAAGCGCGTGAGCAACCAAGTCACAGGGGATCGCTGGGATGGGTATTTGAAGAATGGGTCGTCGAGCCAACCGGGCATAGAGACGGAGCAATTCGGGATAAGTGAACTGCTCTCCACAGCCGATATCGATAGAACCGCGTTGAGGAGGCCCGACGAGGGATCCACAGAGCACCTCGAGTACATCGACTTCCGCTACAGGCTCAATTCGATGGCGCATCCACGGTGCGATGGGCTGGAGAGGAAGTAGTTCGCACAGTCCTCGCAGCGCTTCGAAACTGGTTGATCCGGCGCCTATAATGACTCCCGCCCGTATAGTAAGAGTCGGGGTCGGGCCAATAGCCAGCAACTCTTCGACCTCCAGGCGTGATCGCATGTGTGCTGATAGCTCTTGATCGTCGCAGTCCGGTCGTAGTCCGGACAGGTAGACGCAGCGCCCAACACCCGCGGCAGCCATTGCCTGGCACACTGTGCGGGCGCCACGCGCGTCCTCTTTAGCAAATTCAGATCCGTACGACATGCGGTGAACCAGATAAATAACTGCATCGACGGGTTCTCCAGCGTGGGTAAGCGAAGCAATTACCGATGCTTCGTCGAGAACATCGCAGTGGGTGATCAGCGTTCCAGTGGTCAAAATTGCACTCGCCGTGGCAACGTCCCTAATTCCGGCTATTACGGTGTGTCCTCGAGCTATGAGCTCTGGGATCAGACGCGATCCCACATATCCGCGTGCACCGATGACCAGGATCTTCATTGGCTACCCTTACGGACTTTGGCGCCCCAAAACCTCGGGTTCCGCGCACCTGCCCACGCAGGATCACTCGGTAGCTGGGTGGCAGGATCGCTCAGGGCATCGCTGTCTGACCACTTCGCCGGACGAGCAGGTCCGACCGGAACCTTTAGCGCTTGGCGGAGAGCTTCGCGGTAACTCGTGGGCCCGCCTGGGGGGGGAGCCGAGGATCTCCTCGCCGAGATTTCCGGTAGCCACCGCTTCACAGCGCATCGACTCCACTAGTGGAGCGGCAAGACCAGAGGGGACAGGTGTGACTAGGCCCATCCACAGCGACGATAGCTTCGGAGTGAGCACGGGAACCGTGAGCATGATTCGGCGGTGAAGGCCTGCTTCCGCAGCGTAAAGCTGCATCATGTCACGATATTGCAGTACGTCGGGCCCCCCGATGTCGACTGTCTGAGCTTCCGTGAAAGGCAAGCGAATCGCTGCCGAAATGTAGTGAATTGTGTCGCTGATCGATATCGGCTGTATCGAATTGGCGGCCCACTTCGGCGTGATCATGAACGGCAGTCGTGAGGTGAGATGTCGGATAAGTTCAAAAGA
This sequence comes from Dietzia sp., assembly GCF_036741115.1. Lineage (NCBI taxonomy): Bacteria > Bacillati > Actinomycetota > Actinomycetes > Mycobacteriales > Dietziaceae > Dietzia > Dietzia sp. The sequence goes on along the minus strand of NZ_DAINST010000096.1, from coordinate 4,820 downwards.
AGCAGACCCGGACCCAATGACCACCCCAGCCTGCAGAACCATGGCCGGCACGCGCGAGGACAGCAGGATCCGGCTCACTTCAAGCCGCGAGCGTAAATGCGGCGAAAGCTCGCTGGTGTCGCGGGGGTGCAATCCGGAAAGGTGCACTACCCGGCGTACCCCAGCGGTTTCGGCCGCGTCGACAAAAGAGTGCGCGGTGTCGCGCTCGTGACGTTCGAAGTCTTTTGAGTTGCCCATTGAGTGCACGAGATGGCATGCGACGTCTACACCGGAAAGTGCGTCGACGAGCACCGAGTGGTCGCTGAGACCGCCTTGGAAAACTGTCACTCGTTTTCTCCATGGCACTGTCTTGAGCTTTTCCGGATTACGCACCAGGACCCGCACCTCGAGGTTGTTATCGAGAAGACGGGGCACGAGTCGGGACCCGATGTAGCCAGTCGAACCAATCACGAGAACGGACTTCGTAGGGATCGACTCGTCTGTACCTGGAACCGGTTTCATACTCCTGACTCTGCCAGCACGACTCGAAGATCGCATCACTATGTACTTACCGCGGGTAAGTCCCCTGCCGTGGCGGGCTTTCGCGGCCGGGGTTCTGGTCGTGCTCCGAGAGTCGGCTTGACGAAGAGGGTGGGCCATTCTGGGATAAACGTTCAGCTCGACGCGTTGTTGGTCGCCGATCCCTGCACCACCGCAGCGGCCCAATGGTTGACGAGGCGTTACGCGCCGCGCCGGACATCCTCGAGAGCGCACGTGCGGCGTTTGCCCGACTTCTCGATGTGCTCGATTCCAGCGACGACGCGTTCGTGTTTCCGGTCGAGGCGATGATCTCCACGAGCCAGGCGGCGGCGTTGCTCGATGTCAGTTGAATGACGGTGGTGCGGCTGGTTGACTTTGGCGGTATGCGGGCGGAGACCGGAGCCGTACACCGGCGGATCCCGGTGACCGACGCTGCCGCAAGGAATAGTTGAGTAGCCGTCCTCGATGCGTGCGTGCTAGTGCCGATAAGGTTGGCGACAACCTTGCTATGGCTCTCCGAGGCGGCAATCTTCGAGCTGCTCTGCTCGGGCCAGGTCCTCGACGAGGTGCAGCGCAATCTCCCGAAGCTCAGCATCAGCGAGGAATAGGCCGCACAGCGCGTGAGAACGATGCGTGAGGCTTTCGCGCTCGCCGCGCTCGTTAACCACTTTGTCCGTCTGATCGGGGACACGCCCTGCGACACGAAGGATCGCCGTGTGCACGCGGCCACCGTACGGGCGAGCTGCGCGGGGAACATCCACTACAATTACGACCAGCCCCTGCCGCAACGAGTCGGTTACCAAGGTAGCGAAAAACTCAAATCTGTCGTGCACCTTCGACGACTCCAAAATTAGGTTAATTCCTTGTAACCGGAGTTGTATGCCCACATGAGATTAAGGGAATGAATCCACGCTATGGCCCAAACCCACCCGTAATGGACCGAATAGTTGTCATCGGTTCGGGTGTCGCGGGCTCGTCGCGGCCCACATCCTGGCGAAGGACCGAGAGGTGACGCTGGTCGAGGCTGACTCCAGGCTCGGCGGGCACGCACACACCCATGACATCGAGCTCGGCGGCCGCCGGTTCGCCGTAGACACCGGCTTTATCGTCCGCAACGCGCGCACGTATCCCACGCTGCTCCGGCTGTTCGCCGTGCTCGGGGTCGAGACCACGGAGACGGAGATGACCTTCTCCATGCGCGACGACGAACTCGGAGTCGAGTACCGGGGTGGCGCAGGGGCGCGCGGGCTCCTCCCGGACGCCCGGGCGCTGAGGTTGCGGCACCTGCGCATGCTCGCCGATGTCCCGTGATTCCACCGGCACGCCCGCGCCCGGCTCGCCGCCGCGGAGGCGGCCTCAGGCGTCAGCCGGTCCGCCGAGACGCTGGGGGAATTCCTCGACCGCCACGGCTTCGGGGAGTATTTCCGCCGCGCGTTCGTCGTGCCGCTCGTCGCGGCGGTGTGGTCGACGGAGCCGGACCGCGCCCTCGAGTACCCCGCCGAGTTCCTCTTCCGCTTCCTCGACAATCACGGGATGCTCACGGTCCTCGGCTCGCCGACGTGGCGGACGGTGGTCGGCGGATCACGGTAGTACGTCTCCGCGATCGCCGCTGGGATCGCCGACGTGTGGACCTCCACCCCGGCGGCGGAGCTCGCCGGGACCGATGACGGGGTCGCGCTGCGTCTGGGCGACGAGGAACGCCACTTCGCCGCCGCGGTCGTGGCGACGCAGCCGCTACCGTGCCCGATGCCGACGGCCCCGCGCTCCTCGCCACCACAGGGCGCTTCGCAGGCTACGGCTTCGACCCGCTCGCGCTCGTCTGGTTGCACACTGCCGCCGGCGACCCCTCTGCGGTGTTCGCCGTCGTCCGCAACACCTTTGGCGGCTTGCATCACGACCTCCCCCGCCCCGACGCCCGTGGCCGCGCCGAGGTTCCCAAGGCCTTTCGCGTCTCCCCATTCCATGATGCCGGAGGCCGCTACGAGAACGACGTCCCCGAGCCCGGCGAGCGGCTCTACGTCGCCATCCGCCTCCGGCGCGAGGGCGAGCAGGATTTCGTCGCCTCGGTGGCGGGGACGAGGAGCCCGGCGCACCTGCGCGCGCTACTCTTGATCCCGGCCCGTCGACCGTTCGAGCCCGTCGCCGTCGCGGCCCGCATCCGCGCCCACGGCATCTACCTCTGGGTGCGCGGGCTCAGGATCCGGCCGGTCCCCAATGCGGACACCGCCGCGGGGCGCCCCTGGGAGTCGATCCCGCCGGCGCCCCGCGGGCCGCTCACATCGCTGTTCGGACTCGGCGCCAAGGCGATTCTCGCGGGCCTGGCCGGCGGCATGACCATCCGCCTCGAATACCCGGACGGCACCGTACGCGGCGGCGGGGCGGAGTCGGCGGCGGCGCCGCGGATGCTCGTCCGGCGGCCCCGCGAGTTCCACGCGCGGGTGGGGCGGCACGCGTCGATCGGACTCGGCGAGTCCCATATCGCGGGGGACTGGGACTCCCCGGCACTCGCGGCGTTGCTGGCCGAGTCCGTCGCGCTCCAGTCGACGATGGTGCCCAGGCCGCTCCGCGTGTTCCGCGGCCCCTACATCGCGCGCCCGCCGCGCAAGACCCGCGCCTCCGTGGAGAACGCGCCCGACAACATCTCCGCCCACTACGACCTCTCCAACCTATTCTGCGCGGTGTTCCTCGACGAAACCCTGACATACTCGGCGGCGCTCTTCGACTCCCTCCCCGGGCGCCCAGGGAAGCTGGGGGAAGGCGGAACCCCGGCGTCATCCGCGACGGGCGGCACCAGCGGCGGCGACCCCGACGCCGCCAGCGCCGCGCAAGGCGCGGAGGTCCGCCCCCCACCTGGGGCGATCTCGCGCCCGCCCAGCTGGCGAAGATCGACGCGCTGCTCGACTCGGCGGGCATGAGGCCCGGCAGCCGGGTGCTCGAGATCGGGACCGGCTGGGGCGAGCTCTGCCTCCGCGCCGCCGCTCGCGGCGCCACGGTCCGTTCGGCGACTCCCTCCTCCGAGCAGCGCGACCTCGCGCTTCGCCGTGCGGAGGATGCGGGCTTCGGGGACCTGATCGACGTTGAGCTCCGCGACCACCGCGACGTCGACGGCGAGTACGACGCCGTGGTGGGCATCGAGATGATCGAGGCCGTCGTACTCGACGTTCTCGTCGAGTACTTCCGAGTGATCGAGAGCGTTCTTGCGCCCGGCGGGCGGGCCGCGATCCAGGCGATCCTCATGGACGACGAGCGCGTGCGCACCACACGGAACAACTACACGTGGATGAACAAATACGTGTTCCCCGGCGGGCGCATCCCGTCGATCAGCGCGATCGAGCGGGCTTTTCGCGGCACCGACCTGCGGATGCGCGAGCGGAGGAGGTTCGGGGTGCACTACGCCGAGACGCTGCGGCTGTGGGAGGAGCGGTTCACTGCTCGCGAGGACGAGGTGCGAGCCCTGGGCTTCGACGGCATCTTCGTCCGCATTTGGCGCTTCTACGTGCAGTACTCCGAGGCAGGGTTCTGTCCTGGGTACCTCGATGTCGCCCACCTCGAGCTTGAGGCGCCGCGATGAGGCAGGGGAAGAATAGCCGGGGCGCCGGTGCCGCGAACCTCGCCGCGGAGATCGAGAAGGCGCTGCGCCCTCTGATCGGCGGCGGACCGCCCGTGCGCCTCGAGTGCTGGGATGGCTCGGCCGCCGGCCCCGCCCAGGCGCCGGTCCTGGAGCTGCGCTCGCCGGAGGCTGTGCGCAGGCAGCTCTGGGCGCCGGGAGAACCAGGCGCTGCGCAGGCGTACGTCGCCGGTGAGATCGACGTGCCGGGCGGCCTGCTCGAGGGGATGACTCACCTCTGGCAGGCCATTCGCGAGAGGGACCTCGTCGGTTCCCGCCCCGGCCCGCGCGCGCTCGCCCGACTCGCGGGACTCGCCGCGCGGCACGGCGCCCACGGCCCCTGGCCGGCGCGCCCGGCGACGCAGGCCGTGGGTGCGCGGGCGCCTCCACTCGTCTCTCCGGGATCGGGCCGTGATCAGCCACCACTACGACCTGCGCACGGATTTCTACGCGCTGATACTCGACGAATCCATGGCCTACTCGTGCGGGTGGTTCCCCTCGGGGCGGCCGAGCCCGGGGAATGGCGCCGACCACGGTGCCGATCCCGGTGCCGTCCTCGCCGCCGCCCAGGCGGCGAAGTTCGCCTTCGTCGGCCGCGATCTCGCGCTCCAACCGGGGATACACCTCCTCGACGTCGGCTGCGGCTGGGGCTGGGGCTCGATGGCGATCGCCGCCGCGGCCACGCACGGCGTGC
>NZ_DAINST010000095.1:8518-9222 GCF_036741115.1 Dietzia sp. | reverse complement strand
GGACGTGAGGTCGATGTTGCCGGTGAAGGTGACCTTGCTCCCGGAGCGGCTGAAGCTCAGGGTGAAGGGGTTCGCCTCGTCGGGCTGCATGCCGATGACCATGTTGTCGACGTCCGCGAAGGTGAGGTCCGTGAAGTAGACCTCCTTGCCCACGAAGTTGTTGGCAGCGTAGTTCGAAATGCGGACCTTCTCCTCGAGCCCGGTGGGCACCGAGACCCCGCCGAGGTCCTCGGCCTGGGTCGGGTTGTTTCCGGCGAGGAGGATGCGCCCGGAGACGGTGTCGTTCTTGCTCACTGACATCTCGGAGCTGAGCTGGAGGCAGCCCGAGAGGCCGAAGGCGATGGCAAGGATCAGCGGGAGAAGCAGGCCGCGGCGCAGCCACGCGGGGCCGGCGGAATTCGTGCGCGCGGCGCCGGGCCGCGGCGCCGGGAGCGTCGACTGCGTCTCTTCCTTGATCACGATCACGGTGGTCCATTCTGCCTGCAGTGGGATCGAGTGCGCCTGGCGACTCGCCATATCGGTGCGAGAACGCCGTCGGCACCCGCCCGGGCCCGCGCTAGTGGTGGAGCCTGCGCCGGTGGCGCCGGAGGTGGCGGGCGGCGAGCGCGGCCGAGGAGCGCCCGCTCGTGCCGATCACGCCACCTCCCGGGTGCTGCGAGGCGCCGGCGAGGAAAAGGCCGCGCACCCCGGGGACGGCGTAGCGC
>NZ_DAINST010000095.1:7775-8508 GCF_036741115.1 Dietzia sp. | reverse complement strand
CGCGCGAGGTCGGGGTGCGGGCGGAAGGGGAGCATCTGGTCGAGCGACATCTCGACGTGCATGACGTTTCCGCCCCACATTCCGAGCTCGCGCTCGAGGTCGAGCGGCGATTGGACGTGGCGGTGCACCACGGAGGAGGAGAAGCCCGGCGCGAAGCGATCGACTTGGGCGAGGATCCTGTCCGCTTCGACCTCCTTGACCTCGTCCCAGCTCGAGCCGTCGGCGAGGTGCCGGGGATGCCACTGCGCCCAGAGGGTCAGCTCGTGCCTCCCGGCAGGGGCGAGTGACGGATCGAGCGCGGAAAAACTCATGGCGAGCACGGCAGGATCGGCGTCGAGCCCGCCGGCTGCCGCGATGCCGTAGCGGCGGTCGAGCGCGCGCCGGTCGGTGACCAAGAGCTGCAGCCCGTGCGCGCTCTCGGACTCGTCGGCCCCGGCGTATCGCGGCAGGGCGGTGGTGCCGACGCGGACCGGCATGCCGACGCCGAAGCCGGTGCGGATCCCGCGCCGCCACGTATTCCATCGCGCATCCCCGATCATCGGCCGGAGGAGTTCGAGGGTCGTGAAGATGTGCGCGGCCGCCACTACGGTCCTCGCGCGGAAACCGGTGTCCCCCGCGGTGATCCGCCACAGTCCGTCGTCATCCCGGGAAAGGGCCGTGACGGGGTGGTCCGCCAGCACACGGGCGCCGCGGGAGCGGAGGAGGGCGACCAGCGCATCGGCGAGGGCGCCCG
>NZ_DAINST010000095.1:0-7765 GCF_036741115.1 Dietzia sp. | reverse complement strand
CGCGGCCCGGCGGAGTCGAATGCATGAGTGCGGCGAAGCCGATCATCGGCGCGGTCGCGGGGGCAGACATCGGCGGGCCCGACTGCGCCCCGAACCAGGCGAGCGCGGCCTTGAGTCGCCCCGAATCGAAGCGCGCGTCGAGGAGCGCGTCGCCGGACGCGAGGAACTCCTTGGACAGACGCATGGGATGGAGCGTGCCGCGTATACCAACGAGCTTGGCCAGGCCGCGGGGGGTCGGGGCGGAGCCGAAGCTCGCCATCATGCCGCGGGCCAGCGGGGTCCAGTCGCGGACGAAACGGCGGTAGGCATCGGCGTCCGCCCGGCCGCAGGCCTCGGCGATCGAGCGACAAGTCGCCTCGAGATCGACGGAAAAGACCAGCGGCGGTTCGGAGGTGCCCTCGGGCGCGGGAGCAAAGGCCCAGGGGTCGCAGTCGATGTAGTGCAGCCCGTGGGCGGCGAGATCGAGATCCTCGATGATCCCCGTGTGGCGGATCATGAGGTGTGCCGAAGAGCCACGATCGGTGCGGTGCCCCGGATAGCGCTCGACCGTTGACGTCGCCCCGCCGAGCACCGAATCCCGCTCGAAGACCGCGACTTCGTGCCCGGCGCGCGCGAGGTAGGCGGCGGCGATCAGGCCGTTGTGCCCCGAACCGATGACAGCCGCGTCCAGGACCTCCCCGGCGCTCAACCGGCGAGTCCTTCGGTGGCCGTGTCCCCGTTGGCGTGGAGGTCGGCGCGGAGGACGCCGAAGCGGCGGGGATCGCCCTCGAAGAGGAAATCGCGAAGGACGTCCTGGAAACCCATGCGGCGGTAGAGGCGCCAAGCGTTGTTCGCCTCGCCGTCGACCTCCGGGGTGGAGAGCAGCACGCTCGGCTCCGTGCGGGTGTCGAGGAAGGCCGAGAGCAGTCGTGTGCCGATGCCGTTGCCGTGGAGGTTCGGGTGCACATGGAGCTCGGTGAGCTCTGCGGCGAGTCCGGGGAGCTCGACGTGCGCCGTCGCCGCCCCTGCGGCGACCCTGTCGTACCACCATTGTCCTGGCACGGCGCGGTAACCGTAGCCGATGCCCACCAGGCGCTCGGGTTCGTCCGCGTCGATAGCGGGGGCAGCGGTGGCCGCCGACTCGGCCGGGGCTGGAGTGGGTTCCGTCTCGGCGCGGCGGGGGAGAGCCCACCTGAAAGCGCGACGCGGCGAGTGGCGGCCGGCGGACCTCGAGGAGCCGGCCGATCCGTCGGCGCTGCCTTCCGCCTTGCCGCTGGACCTACTTCCACGTCGACCGGACCCCAGCGGGGCGATGTGCGCCTCTTCCTCCGCCTCGGTCGCAGGGGCGAAGGCCGCGACCGCCGTGAACCCGGCCCACGTGCTGTGCTCGTGCCAGATCGGGCTGCGTTGCCAGGTGACCCGGGGTGAATAGCCCATGGCCGCGACGTATACGTCGAGCGCCGCCCGCGCCTCGTTACGGAAACCCGCGGGGTCTAGTTCGGCGATCCGGATTCTCACAGCGTCCATCTGAGCACAGATAGCCGCCCACGTGCGGCGCCATCGCGGATCTCCGCTGGTCGGGGCGAAATGTCGGATGCAGTTCCTACCGTGTGCAGCGAAAGGTCCGAGAACGAACCTTCGGGCGAGTTGCAGAAGCGAAACCGGGAAGATCCAGCTCACGGAAAGGGGCGCGAGATGCTCACCACCCCAAGGCACGCGATCGGCGCGTCGGCTGGGCGCATGCGGATGGCGGAGGAACTGCGGGAGGCGGCGGTGTCTGCCACGGACCCGGCAGATCGCTTCCTCTACGCGTACAAGGGTGCGCGTGCCGCCGCCGCGCTCCTCCTCGGTCCGCGCCCTCGCCGCGGCAGGAACAACGTGTGGATCCGCCTGGCCCGCGAGCGCCCACAATTCGCCGAGTGGGCAGAGGCGCTGGGCGGATACTCGCCGCTGGCCTCGGCAGTAGATGCCTGCGTGCCGCGTCCCGTCTCGTCGGAGCTCGCCTCGGACTTCCTGTGGGCCGTCGGCCGCTTCTTCGACCTGGTCGAGTCGGAGCTCGGCTCGCCGGCCGCCGCCGCGTAGTCGGTGCATGCCCGTCTCCGGAACTCGCTCGTTCGGGGTTGGTCCGAAATGGCTCGCTATCCGGCGGGAGAAGTATGATTGCAATCGTCAGGAACACACACTTCTACTCGCGTCGGCCGCCGAGCAGAGCCCGGAATCGCGTCGGCGGGAGTGGAGAAGGAACGAATCTCGGCCATCGCTCGTTATAGAGGTGGCCAGGATGTCCAAGCCGGGTCGGGATCGGCACGCTCCGCGCCGCTTCCAGGACCGAGAACAGTACGCCGAGGGGGATCCGTGCCACTTTCAGAGCACGAACAGCGGATGCTCGACGAGATCGAGAGCGGCCTCTATGCCGACGATCCGAAGTTTGCGAGCTCGGTACGTCGTAGTTCGTCGTCGTCGGTATTCAGCCCCAACCTGTGGAAGTTCGTTCTTCTCGGGATCATCGGGCTGGCGTTGCTCATCGTCGGCCTCGCGCTCGGACCCAAGCCCGGCGGGTTCCCAGTGCTCAGCCTCGTCGGCTTCATCGTGATGTTCGGCGCCGGCGTCGGGGCCCTCCTGTCCGGCAATTCGTCCGGGAAGAGCGACGGTGCCGAGGGCGCGAACAAGGGCTCGGCGGCCACGGGGAAGCCCGGGAACGCCTCGGGCCCGCGCCGCGGAGGCTCTTCGCGAAAGCCCCAGAGCAGCTTCAGCGACCGCATGGAGGATCGCTTCCGCCGCCGGTTCGAGGGCGGCCACTAGGCCGATTCGCTTCGACCGAGCGCCTCGCAGAGCGCTGCGAAAACAACGGGCACATGTAGGACCGGTGAGCGCCCCGGGATAGTCCCGCCCTTTCGATAGCCCCGCCACGTAGGTGGCGGGGCTTTTTCGTGTGCGCGGGCAGTGTCGCCGCACCGCGACCCCGCCCCTACCCACCACCGCCCACCACCGGCTCCCCGATTTCCCCACTTTCCACCACTGCTTGACTCTCATAAGTCTCCTCATTCACAATTGCCTCATTGATTGCGGTTTTCCCCAGGTCGACGATCATTGTCAACGATCGTCTCGCCCGCGTGTCGCCACGGATATCGGCGACTTTTTGCCTTCTACCTCTATCAATGCACCTCGGTGGGGGATGGTGGGGAAGAAGGCTTGAATGTGGGGCCTTGTGGGGTAAAGTGGGGGACGCAAGTCGCTCAGTGGTGATTTCGACCTCTCGGTAGCTCCGAATGGTCGAGATCGGGGAACAGGAGGTGGCTGGTGGACTCCACCGACACGCCTGTCCCGACCGATGAGCGGGAACCCGTTTTCGTCGGGTACGGGACGTACCGTCCCCGCCTCGACGACAAGGGGCGGCTGACGATCCCGGCAAAATTCCGAGCTCCATTGGAAGACGGCCTGGTGGTGTGCAACTGGTTCACCAACGCACTCTCGGTTTTCCCGGAAGACGAGTTCAACGCGCTGGTCAAGAAGATCCGGCCGACGGCCAACCGCTCCGCGCGGCACATGGCCTTCTATCGGATCCTCGTGAGCGGCGCGGACGTGCAACAACTCGATAAGCAGGGGCGGATTTCCATCCCCTCGGGGCAGCGAAGCTACGCGGGCCTCGACAGGGACTGCGTGGTCAACGGCCTCGGCGAGCGGCTCGAAGTCTGGGACGCGCCGTCGTGGGACCGCTACAACACCGAGAATCTGCCGGCGTTCTCCGAGATGGAGGGCGCTTCCCTGGGGATCGAGTTCTAGGGCGGGCTCCCCACGAGTCCTCCGGCGCAGGTGTCGTGCGGCCTTCGCCCAGGGTGCCCTGGCGTACTTCCCCAACGCCAGGTCCCACTGGGCGGGGACCACACGACACCGCGAACGCCTCCTCAGGCCGAAGCCAGCGAAGACATGCCCGGGCACGCCCCGGGGAACGACCTCCAGGGAGGAGGGGCGAGTGGTGGACTCGAACTCGGCGATGCACATCCCAGTCATGCTCGAGCGCGTCATCGACCTGCTCGCCCCTGTAGTGCAGCGGGCGGCGGACGAGGGACGACCGCCCGTCATCGTCGACGGGACACTGGGCCTCGGAGGTCACACGTCCCGGCTTCTCGACAGGTTCGGCGAGCTCCACGTCGTCGGCGTCGACCGCGACACCTCGGCCCTCGCAATGGCGGGCAGGAGGCTCACCGCATACTCCGACCGCTTCCACCCGGTCCACGCACGATTCGACGACGCCGCCGAGATCACGGCGGCGCTTCCTTATTTCTCCCATGACGCGGCCGGGCCCGCCATCGACGGCGTGCTCCTCGACTTCGGCGTCTCCTCAATGCAGCTCGATGTCCCGGAGCGCGGCTTCGCGTACTCCGTCGACGCTCCGCTCGACATGCGCATGGACACCACGAGCGGGCAGACGGCCGCCGACGTGCTCAACACATACCCGGCGGGGGAGCTCGCCAGGATCCTCCGCGAATACGGGGAGGAGCGGTTCGCCAGGCAGATCGCGTTGGCCGTAGTCAAGAAGCGGGAGAACGCGCCCTTCGAGACCTCGGCCGAGCTCGTCGAGCTTCTCTACGACACGATCCCCGCCGGGGCCCGCCGCACGGGAGGACATCCCGCCAAGCGCACGTTCCAGGCGCTGCGGATCGAGGTCAACGCAGAACTCGAGGCCGTCGCCGGCGCGACCACGTTCTACCTCGACCTGCTCCGTGAGGGCGGGCGCGCGGTCTTCATGTCCTACCAGTCGCTCGAGGACAAGATCGTCAAGCGCGAGCTCGCCGCGCGGACGAAGTCCACGACCCCGGCCGAGCTCCCCATGGAGCTCCCGGGACACGAGCCCAGATTCCGCCTCATCACCCGCGGCGCCGAGAAGGCCGACGACGCCGAGATCGACCATAACCCCCGATCGGCTTCGGTGCGCGTGCGCTGCGCCGAACGCCCGACTCCGCGCGAGAGCGCGCCCACCCCGAATCGTCCAGGAAAGGACCGCTGATGAGCTCACGAACCCCGGCTCGCGGACGAGCACGCACGGAGAACGGCGCACGAACGGCCGGCGCGCGAAGCCCGCGGGCGAGGACCTCGACGGCCGCCCGAACCACGGGAGGTGCCGCCACCGCGACTCTCGAGCGGACGCGGGGCGACGCCCAGCGCCGCGCGCGGGCCGTTGGCTCCATCGCGGCTCCGTCGCCCGGACCCGGAGCAAGGGCGCGAGCGTCCGTGGCCGGCGGATCGCGGAGTCCGCGCCCTCCTCGGCGCGGATCGGCGCGCGCGCTTCGGCCGTGTGGGATTCGGCGAAACGGGTGCCGTTCGTGGTCGTCGTGCTCCTGCTGCTCGCTGCGGGGATCGGGTTCACGCTCTTCCTCTCGGCCAAGTCCACCGAGGACACGTACTCGCTGCGCTCCGAGCAGGACTACAACTCCTCGCTCAAGGAGCAGCGCGACGCGCTGCTCACCGAGATCGAGGACGACGCCAGCGCCGAGTCCCTCGCGCAGAAGGCGAAGGACAGCGGCATGGTCTCGGTGCTCGAGGCGCCGATGATCGTCCGCAACGACGACGGCACGACCCGCCCCGAGGGGCCCGAGGAGGCGGTCCTCGGCGCGCCGATCGAGCCGCTGCAGGCGAAGGGCGCGGCCAAGAGCGGCGGCGAGCAGCCGGCCACCGGCGGGCAGGACGGCAACCGCTTCGGACTCCCCGGCGGCGCGCAATCCGGCGACACCGGGGCGCAGGGCGGGCTCAGCGTCCCGCACCAGTCCCCGCAGATGATCCCAGATCTCGGCGCCGGCCGCCGCGTCGACGGACTCCCGGCACCCGCGGCGGCGGCCGCGGGCGATGCCCAGGCCCCGGCACCCGCTCAGGGCCAGCCGCAGGCAGCGGCTCCCGCCCCGGCGGCACAGGGCGCGGCGCCCGGACCGGTGGACGCGCCGCAGTAAACCCATGGCTCACGGCGCATCGGCCGGTAGGTTTCGCGGTGACGGCATGACGAGGCGACTCCTGGGTGACGACGACGTCCGCCGTCATGGGGAGTACGCCACACACGTGCGGCGACGAGGGGAACGAGCGCCCAGCGCGGGATCCGCGCCGGCGCACGACATAGACACGAGTAGTACGCGAGCACGAGACAGGCACGACACCAGCACGACCCCGAAGGCAGCACGCGCCGCCGACCCGCGGTGGTTCGGGAGGAGAAGAAGATGGACGCACGAAAGCCCAAGGGGCGCGGCGAGGACCCGCGCGCGCCGCAGGGGCCGAAGCGGCCACGCGGCAGTCGGCCGGCGGGAATGGGGCGATCGCCGCGGCCCGGCAAGGGCGGAACGGCGACGGACTCCCGGTTCAAGATTCTCCGCACGGTTGTTGTGGTCATCCTGGTGATCGCCTTGGTCAAGCTGCTCTGGGTGCAGACGATCGGCGGTAGGGATCTCGCGGCGCAGGCCGAGAGCCAGCGCCAGGTCGAGCAGGTGCTCCCGGCGACTCGCGGCGAGATCACAGACGAGCGGGGAGAGCCCATCGCCTTCACCCGCGAGGCGCGGTCCCTCTCGATCCAGCCGACTGTGGAGAAGAAGAACGCCACCGAGCGCCACCAGACCGATCCGACGAAGCCCGATTGGGACACCCTCGTCGATCAGATCTCCTCGAAGTTCGAGCAGGTGCTCGGCGACCAGGCCAAGAAGTCGCAGATCAAGGACAAGCTCGATAGCGACTCGGGCTTCACCTACCTGGTGCGCAACATCGACGTCTCGCAGGCGAACGAGATCACCAAGGACTTCCCCATGGTGGGCAGCGAGCGGGTCGATCTCCGCGAGTATCCCGGCGGTTCGCTGGCCGCCAACGTCATCGGCGCCACGAACTACGGCGACAACGGCAGGATCCAGGGGCTCCAGGGCATGGAAGCCGCGTACGACGACGTACTCGGCGGGCAGGACGGGAAGCGGACGCTCGACATCACCCCGGACAACGCCGTCATTCCCGGGTCCATGCACACGGCGCAGGAGGCCACGGACGGCAGCGACGTCCAGCTGACCCTCGACTCCGACCTGCAGTGGTACGTCCAGCGGGCCGTGCAGAGTGCGAAGGACGCATCGGGCGCGAACGGCGCCTCCGCGGTCGTGCTCGACGCGAAGACCGGCGAAGTCCGCGCGATGGCGAACGACAATACGTTCAACCCCGCCGTCGGTATCGGCCCCGAGCTCAAGCGCGGGGCGGACCTCGGGAACAAGGCCATCACCACACCGTTCGAGCCGGGCTCGGTGAACAAGATCATCACCGCCTCCGCGGCGATCGAAGACGGGGTCACCACCCCGGAAGAGGTCCTCAACGTCCCCGGCAGCATCAACATGGAGGGCGTCACTGTCAACGACGCCTGGGAGCACGGACCCGCGCCGTACACGACCACCGGCGTGTTCGGTAAGTCCTCCAACGTGGGCACGCTCATGCTCGCCCAGCGGGTGGGCAAGGACTCCTACGCCGACTTCCTGCAGAAGTTCGGGCTCGGCCAGAAGACCGGAATCGAGCTCGAGGGCGAGTCCGAGGGCATGGTCCCGGACCGGAAGAACTGGCAGGGCGGCACTTTCGCCAACCTGCCCATCGGCCAGGGCCTGTCGATGACCCTGCTGCAGATGACCTCGCTGTTCCAGACCGTCGCCAACGACGGCGTCAGGGTGCCGCCACGGATCGTCAAGGACATCACCAAGCCGGACGGATCGACGGAGGAGACCCAGCGTCCAGACGGCGTGCAAGTGATGTCGAAGGACACCGCCGACACGGTGCTCGACAT
>NZ_DAINST010000094.1:0-9316 GCF_036741115.1 Dietzia sp. | reverse complement strand
GTCGCTATCTGCTCACCGCTAACGGCGATGGCTCCACGCATGTGGAGTTCCAACTCACGGTCGAGCTCAAGATCGCGGTGCCCGGGCTCGTGGTCAAGCAGGCGCAGAAGGTCGTCGCGGACACCGCGACCAAGGGCCTCAAGAAAGAGGTCGAGCGCCGCTACGGCTAATCCGGCCAGTCGGCTATGCGCGCGTCCCGAGTGAGGCGGACAGCGCATCGACCGCGGCCCTGGCTTCGGCCGCCGGCACCTGCCCCGGCGCCGAGGCCGCCGCCACGGTGCAGTACGTCGCCGCCGAACCGAACGCCGGTGCCCCGACGCGCGTGATCCGCCCGAGCTCGCCCATCGCGATGGCGATGAGTGGGACGGGCGAGTGCGCCGCAGCGCGCGCTGTGGCATCCATGAGCGCTGTGACGTCGGCGGGGGAGCCGGGCATGATCGCCAGCTTGGCGACGGAGGCTCCCGCCGCTGCCATGTTCTCGAACGCCTCGCTGGCTTCCGTGGCCGTGAGCGGGCCCTCGAAATGGTGCTCCGAGAGCACGACGGGCGTACCAGCCGCGGTGCAGGCCGCCATGGCTTCGGCGGCGAGGGAGTGCGAGCGCTCGACGTCGACGAGGGCGATGGCGGGCTCGGCCGCTAACGCGGCGACGAGGCGCACGTAGGCGGCGGGCACGTCCGGGCTCTCGGCGGCCGGATCCGGGCGCAGGTCTGGCTGTCCTTCTTCGGCGGGGGTCCGGTACGTCGCAAGGATCGGGACGCCCGGCAGATGCTCTTCGATCGCCGCGAGTCCGGCGGCGTAGGAACCGCGGGCTGCGGCGTCAGCGAAACGATCGACTCTCCACTCGACGAGGTCGACCACCCCTGTGGGCTGGTCGGCGACGAGCGCGCATTCGGCGCGCAGTGCGGCCACGTCCCCGCCGACGAGCGGGACGATCACGGCGGTGCGATCGGGGCGCAGCGGGGCAGGGTAGTGCGACGGCGACATGCCTCGAGTCTTGAGGGCGCGGCGTGCGCCGTCAAGCCGGTTGGGGCGTGGCGCGGCTCAGAGCAGGCCGAGCTCGCGGCCGCGCCCCACCGCGCCGGTGCGCGCGGAGACGTCGAGCTTGCCGAAGATGTGCGTGAGGTGCGTCTTGATGGTCGCCTCCGACACCCCGAGCTGCCGCGCGATGCTGCGATTCGTGTCCCCGGAGCCGACGGCGCGCAGCACCTCGAGCTCGCGCCGCGAGAGCTCGACCTCGGGGGCCGAGCGGCCCTGCCGCACCGAACCCATGAGCGTCGCGGCGACCGCGGGGGCGAGCACGGTCTCCCCGCGCGCGGCCGAGCGAATCGCGGCGATGAGCTGCTCGGGCTCGGCGTCCTTGAGTATGTAGCCCACCGCGCCCGCCTCGACCGCGCCGAGGATCTCGGGATCGGAATCGTAGGCGGTGACGACGAGCACCGCGGGAGCCCCCTCGCGCTCGCGGATGCGGCGCGTCGCCTCGACGCCGGCGGGGGAGGCGCCGGGCTCGCCGACGGGCCCGAAGCGCAGGTCCATGAGCACGACGTCGATGTCCCCGATCCGCGCGCGCTCGACCGCGCCCTGCGCAGTGGAGCTCTCGGCGACGACCTCGATGTCGTCCTCGGCTCCGACGAGCGCCGCGAGGCCCCGACGGACCACGGCATGGTCGTCGGCGAGGAGGAGCCTGATGCTGCTCACGAGTCGATGCCGTCCTTTCCTGCAGTGCTGCCCATCCGGACCGGCGAGGCGGCGCGGACCACGGTCCCGGTGCGACGACTCGAGGTTACCGACAGGGACCCGCCGAGCTCGTCGAGTCGGCGGCGCATGTTCTCGAGGCCGAAGCCGGTCGAGGTGAGCGCGGTATCCGCGACGTCGAAGCCGCCGCCGTTGTCGGAGACCGAGAGCTCGAGGTCCTCGTCCACGCGCGCGACGGCGATGGTGATCGACGTGGCGTGCCCGTGCCGCACCGCGTTCGACACCGCTTCCTGGGCGATCCGCACGAACGCCGAGGACACGCGCATTCCGCCGGGGAGGTCGGCGCCGGCCTCGACGCGCACGACGGGCCGGGTCCCGTCGGGCAGAGCGGGGGCGTGGAGCGCGACCCGCTCGAGGGCCCCGGCGAGGGTGGTGCCCTCGAGCACCGCGGGCCGCATCGCGGCGACGACCCGGCGGGCCTCCTGCAGCGCGGTGCCGGAGGTCTCGCGAGCGAGCCTGATGTCCTCGATCGAGGGGTGCTCGGGGTCCGCGCGCTCTACCGCGCGCAGCAGCATCTGGATGCTCGCGAGCGACTGCGCGATGGTGTCGTGGATCTCCCCGGCGATGCGTGCGCGCTCGGCCTCCTGCCCGGAGGCGCGTTCCCGGGCGGCGAGCTCCGCGCGGGTGTCCATCAGCGAGCGGTAACCCACCCCGACGGCGATCGCGGCAGCCGCCGCGACGGTCGGCCCGGCGATCCCGCCGATCGTCCACTCCTGGTAGATGCCGATGGTGAACACCGCGAGCGCGCACACCACGAGGACCGCGACGATTCCCGAGCGCAGCGGCAGCACATGGAGGCACAGGAAGAACAGCGGGAAAGCGAGGTAGGCGGCCGAGGGGGCGTGCAGCACGAGGAGCGCCCACATCGCGACAAGCGCGCCGACCCAGAGCAGCGCCGCACCGTGCCCGCGGGCGACGGAGGGGAGCACCGCGCCGAGCCCGTAGATGAGGAGGACCGCCACGGCGCTGGCCATTGCCACGGGCAGGGTCGAGTCCGAGCGGGAGACGATCTCCACAACCGCGACGATCCACAGCCCGAGGAACAGGAGGTGCAGCGAGGCGAGCAGCGCGAGCATCACACGGTCGGGCCCTTTCCTGGTTGCGCTACGGCTCCGGCCACGGTCGCCGCGCCGCCAGACGTGGCTGGTGGCGGTGTGCGGCTGGTCGGTCGCTGCGGGCATGCCACGGAGTCTAGGGGCTGGGATCGAAGGAACCGGGTCGGCTCGGTCGCGAGATTCGCTCTCGAGCCCAAGCCGCCGGCGTCAATCGTCGCGTGTGCGGCGGTGTCGGTGGACAATGGGCAACGACACCTACGAGGGAGGCGATATGCGGATCGCTCTGGCATTGGGCTCCGGCGGCGCGCGCGGGTATGCGCACATCGGGGTCATCCGCGAGCTCGAGGCGCGCGGACACGAGATCGTCGCCGTCTCCGGCTCCTCGATGGGCGCCGTGGTCGGCGGCGTCTACGCCGCGGGCAAGCTCGACGAGTTCGAGGAGTGGGTCCGTCCGCTCTCACAGAGCGACATCGTTCGGCTCATCGATCCCGCGCTCACGGGTGGCGGGGCGATCCGGGCGCGCCGGGTGATGGGCAAGCTCGGCGGAATCCTCGACGGTGTGCGCATCGAGGATCTCCGCGTTCCGTATACAGCCGTGGCCACGGATATGCGCGCACGTCGCGAGATCTGGTTCAACCGAGGACCGCTCGATGTTGCGTTGCGCGCCTCATTCGCCATCCCCTCGGTGATCACCCCTGCGGTCGTGGGAGAGCGGCTGCTCATCGACGGAGGGGTCATGAATCCCGTACCCGTCGAGCCGCTCATCCCTTCGCACGCCGATATTCTCGTCGCCGTCTCGCTCACCGGGCGGCGCGGCGATTCGCTGGGATCGGTGATCCGCGAATCCTCCGACGAGGACGACAAGCCGGGGCGGAAGCTGCTGCGGGACGAAGACGAGGACCGACCCGGGGGAGCGAACCGGCGCTCGCTCAAGTCGTCCGAGTCGATGAGCGAGAGGACGGCGCGGATCAAGGCGGCGACCTCGGATTTCGTCGATCGCGAGTTCACGCGCGTCGTGGCCAACCGCCTCCTTCCCGCACTCGAGGAATGGGAGTTCGGCCGCACCAACGCGGGGACGAAGATGCGGAAGAGGCTCGCCGAGCGGGTGCCGCACGAGGACGGTTCGAGGACGGACGCCTCCGGCGTCGCCACCGCCACCGACGCCGACGCGGACGGAGGCGACGACGCGATGGGTCGGGTCACCGCCGAGGACATGGTCTCGGCCGAGGTCGACCACGCGATGTCCCCGAGCGCCGTCGCGGAGACCTACGGGACCCTGCCCAAATCGCTGGGCATGTTCGACGTCGTCGTCCAAGCACTCGACGCCGTCGAGGCCGTCATCACCGGCTACCGCCTCGCCGGTAACCCGCCGGATATCCACCTCTCGGTCCCGGCGTCGGTGTGCTCGGCCTTCGACTTCCACCGCGCCGAGGAGGTCATCGAGTTCGGCCACATGCTCTGCGCGGAGGCGCTGGACCGCGAAGAGATCTGACGCGCCCGAACACGCCCCGGCCAACGACAGGTGACACCTGGGTGAAACCGCCCCGACGTAGTCGTCCGGCGCTATCCGGGCGGGTCTACGATTGCATTATGAGCTCACCGGGGATCGCACGCGAGGAAGAACAGACCACGACCGCCGCGACGGCGGTGCCGGATACTGCGCTCGTCGTCGGATGGTCCGAGCACGAGAAGGGTGTCGAGCGTCTCGTCGGCAGCTTCCGCGCGATCCCCGCCGACCGCCGCGTCCGCCTCGCGAAGAAGACCTCGAACCTCTTCCGCGCCCGCTCCTCGGATCGCGGTCCGGGCCTCGACACCTCGGGCCTCACGCGCGTCGTCTCCGTGGACCCCGAGGCCCGCACCGCCGATGTCCAGGGAATGTGCACCTACGAGGACCTCGTCGATGCGACGCTGCCGTACGGGCTCATGCCGTACGTCGTCCCGCAACTCAAGACCATCACCCTCGGCGGCGCGGTCACGGGCCTCGGCATCGAGGCGACCTCCTTCGCCCATGGCCTCCCGCACGAGTCGGTGCTCGAGATGGACGTGTTCACGGGGACGGGCGAGATCGTCACGGCGCGCCCCGGCGGCACGGAGCGCGAGCGCACTCTCTACCGCGGCTTCCCGAATTCCTACGGATCCCTCGGATATGCCGTCCGCCTGCGGATCGAACTCCTCCCTGTCTCCGAATTCGTCGAGGTGCGCCACGTCCGCTTCGACGACATCCGGGAACTCTCTGCGGCCATGGAGTCCGTCGTCACGAACAAGGCCTTTGACGGCGAACGTGCCGATTTCCTCGACGGCGTCGTGTTCTCCACCACCGAGTCCTACCTCTCCATCGGCCGGTTCACGGACACCCCGCCCGCCGGCCGTGAGCCCTCGCGCTATGACGGGATCGGGGACAAGCAGGCGATCTACTACCGCTCGCTGCAGCACGATTCGGGGACGGAAACCGATGTGCTCCGCGTCCGCGACTACATCTGGCGCTGGGACACTGACTGGTTCTGGTGCTCGCGCGCGTTCGCGACGCAGAACCCGAAGGTCCGCCGCTTCTGGCCGCAGCAGCTGCTGCGCTCCTCCTTCTACTGGAAGATCATCGGGCTCGACCACAAGTACGACCTGGGCAACAAGATCGGTGCGCTCAAGGGCGAAGGGCCGCGCGAGCGCGTAGTGCAGGACGTCGAGGTCACGATCGACCGGCTCCCCGCGTTCATCGACTGGTTCCTCGAAGAAGTCCCCATCGAGCCGCTGTGGCTCTGCCCGCTTCGGCTGCTCGACACTGAGGGTGCAGTGGCCTCCGGCGTGGCCCCGGGCGAGCGCCCCTGGCCGCTGTACCCGCTCGAGGCGGGCACCACCTACGTCAACATCGGCTTCTGGTCCTCTGCCCCGATCTCGGAGGGGGACGAGGAGGGCGCCTGGAATCGGCTTATCGAGGACAAGGTCTCCGAGCTGGGCGGGCACAAGTCGCTGTACTCCGACGCGTTCTACGACGCCGAGACCTTCGCCGCGCTCTACGGCGGGGAGCACGCCGCGCGGCTCAAGACCGAATTCGATCCCGCGGGGCGTTTCCCCACGCTCTTCGAAAAGGCCGTCCAGGCCCGCTGACCCGGCGGGCTCGGCGGGCGGGCGCGCCCGGATAATACGCAGCTCATAGGGCAAGACGAAAAAGAATTCAGAGCCGGCGGCGCCGCGCGCGGGCGCCGGGTTATTCGAGAAGAGAAGGCAGGACTCGTACATGACGAGCACGAAGAATCGGTCGGGACTCGTCCCCATGACCATCGGAGAGATCATCTCCTCGGTCGCCGACGGCGAGAAGTCCCCGGTGCGGATCGAGGCCTACGACGGCAGCTCCTTCGGCCCCGAGGACTGCCCTCTCGTAATCCGGATCGTCTCCGAAGAGGCGGTGCAGCAGTTCGTCGCGGCGCCCGGCGACCTCGGCCTGGCGCGCGCGTACCTCACGGGTTCCATCGAGATCGTCCGCGGCGTCCACCCGGCAGCGCCGCACGACGTCTTCGGCGCGCTCGAGATCCTCCGCAAGAAAATGGCGCACAAGCCCGACCTCGCGACCACGCTGCGGATCCTGCGCTCCGTAGGCATCAAGGCGATCAATCCCAACGTGCCCATCCCGCACATGGAGATCGTCGCCCCGTGGCGCCGAGCCCTCTCGGGCGCCGGACGGCACACCAAGGAGCGCGACTCCAAGGCCGTGAGCTACCACTACGACGTCTCCAACAAGTTCTATGAGTGGGTCCTCGGCCCGTCGATGACCTACACGTGCGCGTGCTACCCCACCGCGGACGCGACCCTCGAGGAGGCGCAAGAGAACAAGTACCGCCTGGTCTTCGACAAGCTCGGCCTCTCCGAGGGCGACCGCCTCCTTGACGTCGGCTGCGGCTGGGGCGGCATGGTCCGCTACGCCGCGCGCCGGGGAGTGCGGGTCATCGGCGTCACCCTCTCCAAGGAGCAGGCGTCGTGGGCGCAGGCCGCGATCGCGGAGGAGGGCCTCGGCGACCTCGCGGAGGTGCGTCTGCAGGACTACCGCGACGTGCCGGAGGGGGAGTTCGACGCGATCAGTTCGATCGGGATCACCGAGCACATCGGCGCGGAGAACTACGCCGCGTATTTCGCGAAGCTGCGCTCGATGCTCAAGCCGGGCGGGCTGCTGCTCAACCACTGCATCACGCGCCCCGAGAATACGCGGACCACGAAGGCCGGAGCTTTTATCGACCGCTACATCTTCCCCGACGGCGAGCTCGCCGGCGCGGCGACCGTCCAGCTCGAGGCCGAGAACACGGGCTTCGAGACGGTGCACGGCGAGAACCTGCGCCCGCACTACGCCTTTACGCTCCGCGAGTGGTGCAAGAACCTCGAGGCGCACTGGGACGAGGCCGTCGAAGAGGTCGGCATGCCCATGGCGAAGCTCTGGGGCCTCTACATGGGCGCCTGCCAGTACGCCTTCGAGACCAACGTAGTCCAGCTCCACCAGATCCTCCTCGTCAACCTCGACGCGGAGAAGGGCAAGCCCTGGGACGTGCCGCTGCGCCAGTGGTGGAAGGCGTAGCGCCGCCCTCCGCTACTGCGGCGCGGCCGAGGCGAAGTCGGCCGCCATGGAGACCGCGGGCTTCGAGGAGTCGGCGTTCTGCATTAGCACGGTGAATGCGAGGTCGCCGGTGTAGCCGGTGAACCAGCCGTGCGCGAGACCCGTGCCGATCTCGGCGGTGCCGGTCTTGCCGTGCAGGTCGGGGACGCCGCTCGCGCCCGTGGCCGTGCCGGAGGTGACCACTTGGCGCATGTAGCCCTGGACCGCCTGGATCACTCCGGGATCGAGCGGCGCGGGCGGATTGTCCACGGTCGCCGGCTCGCCGCGGAAGAAGGACGGGAGCACGAGTTTCCCGCCGTTCGCTATGGTCGCGGACATTTCCGTCAGCCCGAGCGGGTTGGTGGTCACGGTGCCCTGCCCGATCGACGCCTCGACCCGCGCCGGCCCCTTCTCCGCGAGCGGCACCTGCCCGGTGCTCGCGTCGAGGCCGGGTATGGAGAGGCCCGGGCCGATGCCGAGCTGTGCGGCGGTGTCGCGGAGCGAGTTGTCCTCCAGGCCGGAGGAGAGGAACGCCTGGCTCGTGTTGCAGGACTTCGCGAACGCGGTGGAGATGGGGACGTCGCCGAGCGCGAACTCGTCCTCGTTGGGGATGGTGCGGCCGTCGACGGAGATCACGCCCGGGCACGGCACGGTCGAATCGGGGCCGATCTCGCCGACCGTGAGTGCCGCCGAGGTGGTGACGGCCTTGAACGTCGAACCCGGGGGGAACTGGCCCTGCACCGCTACGGGACCGAGCGAGGTGGCCGCGCCGTTCTGCGCGACCGCGAGGATCTCGCCGGTCGAGGGCCGAATCGCGACGATCGAGGAGGGCACGCCGCTCCCGTCGACGGCCGACTGGGCGGCCGCCTGGACGCCCGGGTCGAGCGTCGACGTGAGATCGCCGATGGGCTGCGCGGGCGCCGAGGCGAGCTCCTGCTGGATGACGCCGCCCGGACCCGCGATACCCAGGGACCATCCGCCCACGGTGGACATCCGATCGGTGAGTGGCCCGGCCACGGAGTCGACCGTGGCGCCGCCGATACCGGCGGAGACGAGTTTGTGGTCCGGCGCGAGGGTCACACCCGGCAGCGCCGCGAGCCGGTCCTTGAGCGGCGCGAGGTCCTCGTCGCGGAGCGTGACCACCGTGTACGCCTCGGGCGCCGGCTTGTCCTCCTGCGTGGCCGCATCGCTAGCGGCTTTCGCGCCGTCGCGGATCGAGGGCCCGGTGATCTCGGGGTAGCTCTCGCCGACGATGGCCCCGACCTGGTCCGGCAGGGTGTCCTCCATGCCGGCATCCGCGGTGGGGATCTGCACGTTGGTCACCGGCAGCCACTCCATCGCCGGGTTGCCGCTCGCGTCGAGCACCTTGCCCGAGTAGTCGAGGGCCGGCGCGAGGCGCATCGAATCGCCGTCGGCGAAGCGGTCGTCGAGGACCGTGGGCGCCCACGTGACCTTCCACTCGTCGCCGACCTTCTCCATCGCTGCGGTGCCCGTGCCGGTGACGCTTCGCGGTGCGCCACCCTCGGCGGCAGGCGCGTTCCACGTGTAGTCGAGGGTGACGGGGCCATCGGAGGGCTTTCCATCTTCCGCAGAGACCTGCACGTCGGGCCGCTGATCGCCCTCGGCCAGGCCGTCGAGCGACTTCTCGATCGCGGCCTGCGCCGCCGCCGGGTCGGTGGTGAGCGCAGCCGCGGCCGCAGCGTCCTCGCCGGAAAGCGCCTCTGCGAAGGAGTCGAGCTGCTTCTTCCCGTCGTCCGGGGAGATGAGCGAGCAGCCGCCGAGCGCGAGGCCCACCCGTCACCGCCCGAGGACGAGGAGACCATCCCCGTCGAGCTCGGCGGGGTCACCCGCTTCATCCCCCGCAGCGACATCCGCTGGGTCCAGGCCCAGGGGGACTACGCGCGACTGCACACCCCCACGGGCTCGCACCTCG
>NZ_DAINST010000093.1:0-9446 GCF_036741115.1 Dietzia sp. | reverse complement strand
GACCTGCCCAGCAACCGCTACGAGGAGATCGCCGTGCGGGTGCGCGAGATCTGCGAGAGGTACGACCTGCCTTACACCACCGGCTCGCTCGCGCAGCAGTACTGGCAGTCATTCCGTACCATCGCGAAGCTCGCCGTGCCCAATGCGATGCTCAAGGCGACGTCCGACGACGCCCCGGAGACCGCATCCGAGCTGCGCTTCGCCATCCGCGAGGGGTTCAACAGCCACTTCGGCGTCGACCAGGAGACCGGGAAGCGTCGTGGGCTGCGGACCGCGCTGCGTGAGCTCAAGGAAGCGCCCGTCCGGGCGGCGGGGTAGGGGCGAGGCGGGGTAGGGGCGAGGCGGGCGGTGTTGTGTCGCCCGGCTCAGATCTCCACGATCTCGGACTCCGCCGGCAGCTCCGGCGCGCCCAGGCTGCAGAACCGCAGCGGGATCCCGGCGGCGTGCTCCCAGTCGGTGGAGTCGGTGGCCTGCAGGTGGACGTGCGGCTGCGTGCTGTTGCCCGAGTTCCCGCATTCGCCGATAGCCCGGCCCTGCTCGACGAAATCGCCGTCGCGGACGCGTATCGAGCCGCGGCGCAGGTGGGCGAGCAACACGAAGGGACCCTCGCCGGTCGGATCGATCACCACGTAGTTGCCGGCGAGAGCGGGCACGCCCTCGCGGAGGCGGCGCCCCTGTGTCGCCGAGTAGCCGAGGAGCGATAGCTGGGACCGGCGGGCTATGCGGTCGCATTCGCCGTCATACGACTCGACGATCCTCCCAGCCAGCGGCGCGAGCACGGGCGCGCCGAAACCGACGAACTTCTCGGGATCCTCCGTGCCGAACACGGAGGCGAGCGAGAGCGGAGCGCCGCGGCCGTGCTCGCCGACGGCGACGAAATCGATGGCATACGAGGTGCCGAGGAGATCCGTGCCGTGGCTCGGGACGCGGCGCGCGGGACTGTTCTTCGCCCGCCAGCGGCCGGTAAACGGGTAGGACAGCGTGACGGGAGCAGGGGTGTTCGAGGTCACACCACCATGGTGCCCATGTGACGGTGGCCGAATCGACAATTCGACCGTACGGTTTCGTGAACTATGCGTTGCGGGATGCCATCAATCGTCCGGAAACAGCATCCGCGCGATCTCCTCGTGCCGCGGCGGCTTGTGGATCGGGGAGAGGTCGGGAATCGACGTGCCTTCCGCGCGCACATGCTCCTGGAGGTAGGGGACCGCGAAATCGAGGCGCCCGTGTTGCGGCCGGTACATGACCCCGACGCCGACGAGTGAGGTGAGCGTATTGTTCGCCGTCTGCTCCGTCCAGCCGAGCGCCTCGCGGACCGTGCGTGCCTCGGCGGGCAGTTCCGCGGCCGCGGCCGCCTCGACGTACTCGCGCTGCCGCTCTGTGAGCCCCTTGAGTGCGGTCCAGTGGAGCTGCTGTCGCATGTGCTCGCGGAAACGCGGAATGGTCGAAGCGATGTCGTCGGCTCCGATCTCTACATTTGTGACGCCGCCTGCGCGCTCGCTTATGAGGTCCCAGAGTTCGCGGCCGAAGAGCTGGATGAGGTGCGGATTGGATTGCGTGATCTGCGCGGCGAGTTCGGCGGCGTCGGGGGAGATGCGGCGTCCGGCGTCATAGAAGGGGTCGAGCAGGGCGGTGCGGGTGTCCGCCTCGCCGAGCGGGCCGAGCTCGACCGTGAGCGCGCGGCGCAGGAACGTGGTGCGCGGCTCCTCGAGGAGCGCGTGGACGTTGGGCGGCAGCCCCGCGCCGACGAAGACGATGGGGAAGTCCTCGCGGGTGAGCGCCTGGGTGACGGCGGCGACCTCGGCGAGATCGTCGAGCGCCTGGCGGTGCATCTCGTCGACGGACAGCAGGACGCCGGTGGGGCGGCCGGCGGAATGGCCGCCGGAATGGCCGGCGGCCGCGCCGGCGGTGTCGACGAGCTCGCGGAGGCGCGATTCGAGCGTAGGCTTGCTCGGGTGGATCTGTTTGCGGGTCGTGGAGATCTGCCCGACGGACGCGATCTGCACGCCCGTGACCTGCGCGCGCTCGGTCTTTCCACCCTCGAGGGCGCGGAGCATTTCCGGGATCTCGCTGTCCACGAGCTTGTCCACGAGGTTCGCCGAAGCCGTGGTCGACAGCGGAAGCCAGCCCTGCTCGAGCGCGGCGTCGCGGGCGAGGGAGAGAAGGACGGTCTTGCCCATGCCGCGGTGGCCGCGGATGAGGAAATGCTCGCCGCCGCCGTCGACCATGGCATCGCGGATGCGCCCGACGTGCATGTCGCGGCCCGCGACGATCGGCGGCATCCGCCCGAATCCCGGGCGGAAGGGGTTGGGCTCGGGACGCGCGGCCACGGCTAGAGCTCCCGCTCGAAGTACTGCGAGCGCGCTTCGCGATCGGGGTCCCTTGCGTAGACGCGTGGGCCCGGCTCGATCTCCGCCGGAACCGCGCCGACTTTGGCCATGGCTGCTCGCGAGCGCTCGTTCGCGATATCCGCACGCAGGCGGACCATCCGGAATCCGTGTTCGCGGAGCGTGGCGAACAACCCTTCCTTGACCTTGACGTTCGCGCCCGTGCCGCGCGCGGCCTGCGCCATCCACGTGTAGCCGATCATGCAGGTCCTCGCGGACAGGTCCCAGTTGTAGAGGCTCGTGCAACCGATGGGCCGGTCGCCGTTCCATACGGCGTAGGTACAACGCGGTGCATCCTCGGCGAGGAAGCCCGAGAGGCGGCCGCCGCCGGCCGGGATCGACGTAAAGAACCGAAACGTCTCGCCGATCTCCTCCTCGGGAACCATTTCGTCGACCGCGGCGATCTCGTTCGCGTCTCCTCCCGCTTCGAGGGGGCGGAGGCGTCGCAACTCGAAGGGAGCGGCGTCGATGCAGTCGGGGAAGTCCGTCGAGGGCGCGGGCTCGCTTGAAGGGGCGCTAGCTGGTCCGCTCGCAGGCTTGGCCGAATCGGGCTGACGTTCGGACATGCCCCGAGGCTACTTCCCGCGCGGCGGCATCGGTGCGCCGAGCTCTCCGGAATCGCGGCGCAGCACGCGCAGGGAATCCTGCACGGCGACCTCGGTGAACTGCCCGGTCGCAAGCGCCCGCTCGTA
The DNA here is from genome assembly GCF_036741115.1 of Dietzia sp. Classification (NCBI taxonomy): domain Bacteria; kingdom Bacillati; phylum Actinomycetota; class Actinomycetes; order Mycobacteriales; family Dietziaceae; genus Dietzia; species Dietzia sp. The sequence continues at coordinate 6,367 of NZ_DAINST010000093.1, read as the reverse complement.
GATCTCGAACGGCGGACGGCCGCCGTCGGCGGGGTCGGGGAACACGTCGTGGATCAGCAAGGCTCCGCCGATTGCGACCCACGGCGCCCAGCCCTCGAAGTCCGCGTGGGCCGCGGCCTCGGAGTGCCCGCCGTCGATAAATACGAATCGCGCGGGGGTCGACCACACCGAGGCCGCCGCGGGCGACGAACCCACGAGGGGCAGCACGATGTCGTCGAGCCCGGCATCCCACAGGGTGTGACGCAGCAGGCCGAGGGTCTCGATGCGGCCGGTGTGCTCGTCGACCAGCTCGGCATCGTGGTACTCCCAGCCCGGCTGGTGCTCCTCCGAACCCCGATGATGATCGACCGTGACGATCCGGCCTCCCGCCGCCCGCGCGGCCTCGCCGAGGAGCACGGTCGAGCGGCCGGCGTACGTGCCGATCTCGATGCCCACGGGCGGCCGTCCCGCGGCCGCATTGCCGCCTGCTGCGCCGCCCTCGGCGCCGCCGGACAGGTACTCGTACGCGATCTCGTAGAGCACCCGACCCTCGTCCTGGGGCATAAAGCCCTTCGTGGCCTCGAAAACGGCGAGGGACTCGGCGGAGATCGCAGGTGCTTCCATGCGAACCAACCTAGCGTGCCGGGCTCGGACGCCGGGGCCCGACGGTACGGTGTGTAGAGAATCGTCCAGGAGGAGCAGATGGCTGAGGTCGGCAACGCCGAGGGTGCGCCCGCCGCCGGGATCGCGGGCGGCGCAGGAGGCAAGGCGCTGCGGGTGGCGAACATGTCGGCGCGCCGCGAGGATCGCGCGGGCGCGATGCGCGAGTTCCTCTCCGGCGCAGCGTTCGACGTGCTCGCCATGGATCTGCTCTCCGACGTCGCCGTGGTGCGCCTCGCCGGCGAGGCGGCCGCCGGGGGAGACGGCTTCGAGGAGACCTTCCTCACCCAGCTCGAGAGCGCGGCCGATCTCGTCGCTGAGACCGGCGTCTCCATCGTCACCAACGCCGGCGCTCTCGCCCCGGAGGCGCTCGCGGCCCGGGTCTCGGCGCTGCTCACCGATCGCGGCATTGAGCTGCCCGTCGCGTGGATCGACTCCGGCAGGTATGACGCCGCAGGTCTCGGCACCCCGGTCGGCGATGCCGCCGAGCCCGGCGAAGCGGAGCCGGTGGCCGCCACCGTCTCGTACGGCGCGTTCGGCATTGCCGGGGCGCTGCGCCGCGGGGCGCGGATCGTCATCACCGGCCGCGTCTCGCGGGAAGCGCTCGTCCTCGGCGCAGCGGTCGCGCACCACGGCTGGACCAGGGACAACCTCGACGCGTTGGCCGGAGCCGTCGCCGTCGGCCACGTGATCTCCGGCGGTCCCGGAGCCACGGGCACCTCGCAGGGTTCCACGGACCAGACGCGCTCGCACGTCGATCCCGTGGCCGGCGGTTACCCGGTCGCCGAGATCCATGCGGACGGATCGGCGATCATCACCCGGCACCCGGGCGCGATGGGCTCGGTCACCGTCGGCACCGTTACCGATCAGCTGCTCGACGGCATCGGCGGCGCCCGCTACCCGGCGCCCGACGTGGTCCTGCGGATCGACAGCCTCCACGTCGAGCAGGAGGGATTCGACCGGGTCTCGCTGCGCGGCGCGCGTGGGGAGCTGCCGCCCGATTCGCAGGCGGCCGTCCTCGTGTGGGGGCCGGACGAGGCGACAGGCGCACTCGCCCGGCGCGAGCTCCGTTGGTACTCGCGCGAGCTCTCGACGTGTGTAGTGACCCACGCCGATGGCAGCGCCGAGCCGATCGGCGGGCCGCTGCGCACCGCCCCGATCGGAGCGGGCACCGTCCGCGATGTCGCGACGTACGTGCCCGAGGTCGATGCGGCCGTGCCCGGCGGGGCGCCCCGTCCCGCCCAGCTCGGGACCCTCGCCGGGGTGCGGGTCGGAGCGCTGGGCGCCGGGTGCAACATCGCCGTGTGGGTCTGGGATGACGCCGCGTATTCGTGGCTCCGTGAGGCCTTCGGTGTTGCCGAACTCGAGGCCGCCCTGCCGGTCGTGGCCTCCGCCGTCACCAAGCGGTACGAGCTGCCGAATCTCCGCGCGGTCAACTTCGTCGTGGACGGGGCATCACCCGAAATCCAGGCGCGGGCGATCGCCCGGCTCGGCGCGGAGCTGCGTGCGGCCGAGGTCGATGTCCCGGGAGAGATGCTCGAAGTCAGCCCGTAGGCCGCACGCCGGTTTCGGCCCCGTCTTCGGCCTTCGGCCACGCGCCGATGCGGAAGACGCGGCCCCAGCGGTCGACGAGCCGCGCCGAGGCCCGCGCGGGGGAGACGAGGAAGATTCCTGAGTAGCCGTTCTCCTCCACCTGCGCGGCGAGCGCGTCGGCCTCGTCGCGCGTGGCGGCGCGGACGGCGATCTCTCGCCAGTCGTTGCGCGTCGAGCTCGGAAACCGCGTGGCGAGCACCACCGCCGGCTGCGGCGCGCCCCTCTTTGCCGCGCCCCTGCGCCCACGCATTCCGCGGCGGCCCGTCGAACCGCCTCCCTGGCCGCCCGAGCCACTGCCCGCGGCGCCCGGAGTGCCGTCCACAACGGCCTGCGCTCCCGCCTCGGTCTCTGCCTGCGCCGTCGCCTGTGTCGAAGTCTGCGCCGAAATCTGCATGTCCCGCCCCTGTCCGTGTATATGCCGGTTCGCCCTACGGCCAGCGGCGGTGTGCCGCCGGTTTCCGCGAACTTCTGGGGACGAGTGTCGGATCCGAATCGGGGACGAGACTTCGATCCGCCGTGGAGCTTCCTGTGTGTTCCCGGCTATTACTCGGAGATCCCGAGCTCCTCCATGACGTCCTTGCGGACCTCGACGCGGCGCACCTTCCCGAGCTGATCGGAGGCGAGCTCGTCGAAGGCGAGGATCTGCTTGGGCGCCTTGTACGCGGTGAGGTTTTTCTTCGCGTGGGCGCGGAGCGTCTCGACGTCGAGGCTCGCGCCGGGAGCGAGGACCACCGCGGCGACGACCTTCTCCGAGCCGTCGTCCTTCGGCACGCCGACCACGGCGGCCTTCTCCACGGCGGCGTCCTGCTCGAGGACCTCCTCGACTTCCTGCGGGAAGACGTTGAAGCCGCCGGTGATGATCATCTCCTTGATGCGCGAGACGATCTTGATAAAGCCGTCTTCGTCCATGACCCCGACGTCGCCGGTGCGGAACCAGCCGTCGTAGAAGGAGTCGGCGTCGGCGTCAGGCCTGTCGAGGTAACCGGAGAAGACCTGCGGGCCACGGGCGATGAGCTCGCCCTCCTCGCCGATGGGCCGATCGTTGCCGGGGTTCTCCGGGTCGACGATCCGGATCTCGGTGTCGGGGACGGGCACGCCGATGTAGCCGGGGCGCCGCGACTCGTCCGCAGGATTCGCGGTGAGCATCGGGGAGGTCTCCGACAGTCCGTAGCCCTCCGTAATGAGGCTGCCCGTGGTCTTCTCCCACCGCTCGATGACGGCGACGGGCATCGATGCCGCACCCGAGAAGGCTGCCCGGATCGTATCGAGCCCGAGCTTCTTCTCCTCGGCGATGTCGAGCATGGTCTTGTAGATCGTCGGGACACCGGGAACCCACGTGAGCTCGCGCTTGGCGAGTACGTCGGTGAGTAGCTCCTTGGTGGGCGAGGGCAGGAGCACGATCTCGCCGCCGATGTACGGCGCGAGGATGAGGTTGAGAGTCGAACCGTAGGCGTGGAACATCGGCAGCGCCGCGAGCATGACGTGGCGGACGTCCTCGCGGAGGGTCGGCACCCAGGCGATGCCCTGATGGATGTTCGCCCGAAGGTTCGCGTGGGTGAGCGGCACGCCCTTCGGCTTGCCGGTGGTGCCGGAGGTGAAGAGCATGAGCGCGCGGTCGTCCTCGCCCACGGTGGCCTCTGCCGCGGCCTCGCGGCCCTTCGCCGCGGACGCCTTGTCGACAAGCGCATCGAAATCCTCGTGCCCCGGCGCGGCCTCGCTGAGCTGGGCGCGGAGCTTGCGCAGCGGGGGGAGGGGCAGCAGGAGCGGGATCCGCTTGCTCAGCGGCATCGCCTGGAGGAGGTCGACGGTGATGATCGACTCGAGCGGCGCGTCCTTCGCGACCTCCTCGATGATCTCGACCGACTTGTTCCACACGACCGCCACGCGAGCCTTGTGGGCCTGGAACGGAGAGCTCAGCTCGGCCGCGGTGTAAAGCGGGTTGTGCTGGACGGCGCAGGCGCCGATCGAGAGGGTGGCCCAGAAGGCGATGACATTCTGGGGGCTGTTCGGCAGCACGATGGCGACGTTGTCGCCGGCGCGGACGCCCTTGTCCCGCAGTACCGCAGCGAACCGGTCGACCTTGTCGCCGAGCTCGGCCCACGTGATCGTCTTGCCGAAGAAGGACGTGGCCGGTCGCTTCGCGTAGATGCGGACCGCGCGGGCGAAGGCGTCGACGAGGGTCTCGTGCCCGTAGTCGAGATGGAGCGGCACATCGTCCGGGTACGACTTCGCCCAGATCGGTGCGTCGCTGCCGGCATCTTTCGCGTTCACTTGATCGACCTCCCGCGCTGATTGCGCTCGCTAGTTCCGCCGCGTCGACATCCGACTCGAGTTTCCAACCGACAACGTACCTGCGGCACGAATCCCGACGCTCGGGGAGTGCGGCGTCCGCGGCAGAATGTGAGCGCTATTTACTCGCCTCCCATACTTCCTTCCACTTCGCGGCGAGGCTGTCGATGTTCTCGTGGGCGTTGAGTCCGCTGGGCTGCGGGACGACCCAGAGCTCGATGCCGTCTGGCCAGCCCTCGATTCCCGCGGTGTCCTGTCGGCCGAGCCGGGCCTTCTTGTCTCCGAAGGCGGTGCGGTACGCGGTGATCCCGGCGATCGCCACGACCCGCGGGCGGAGCTCGGGGTCCGGCCCGGAGATCCGCTCGACGAGCCGGTGCCCGCCCGCCCGGAGTTCCTCGGCGGTGAGCTCGTCCGCCCGTGTGGTCGCCCGCCCCACGAGGTTGGTGAGCCCCATGCCCGCGCGCACGAACGCCTCGGCGTCTTCGTCGTCGAGCCCCGTGCCAGCATCGACGCGCCGCGGGGTGAGCTCCGCGGCGTGGAGCGAGGGCCAGAAACGGTTCCCGGGACGGGCGAATGGGGCGTTGACGGCGGCCGTCCAGAGCCCCGGGTTGACCCCCACGATGAGCATCCGGAGAGGCAGCTCGGGGATCGGCAGGAGGTCGTCGATCGAGTCAGGGTCGTCGACGGCGAACTCCGGGAGGTCGGCGGTCGTGGGCTTGCGCCCGCCCAGCGGAGAGGGGCGGCGCGGACGATAGGACGGCGCTCCGCCGCCCTCGCGCGCCGTGCTCTGCGTGTGCTCGCACGCGTCGCGAGATCCTTCTCGGTCGTTGGACATCGCCCTCAATCGTGGCACGCCGGCGGATTTCGGGTACGCGGGCGGCCAGTGAGCCGAAACTCACCGGAACCGCATCTCGATTCACGTACTGTGTGTTGGGTCACTTGGATTTGTAGCTGAGCAATGGGTCGGCGTCACCGCCGGCACGAACGGAGGATGTACGTGGGTAGCGAGCTTCGGAGGATTCAGCACTACATCGATGGGGCGCGCGTCGAGGGCGCGGGCGGCAGGGAGGCCGAGGTCCTCGACCCGAGCCTCGGGCGGGCGCAGGCCGTCGTTCCGCTCGCGAGCAAGGCCGAGGTCGACGATGTCGTCGCCCGCGCGGCCGAGGCGCAGCGCACGTGGGGCGCGACGAACCCGCAGAAGCGCGCCCGCGTGCTCTCCCGCTTCGTCGACCTCGTCCACGAGAACGCGGACGAGCTCGCGCGCCTCCTGTCGAGCGAGCACGGCAAGACCATCCCCGACGCCCACGGCGACATCCAGCGCGGACTCGAGGTCATCGAATTCGCCGTCGGCGCTCCGCACCTGCTCAAGGGCGAGTACACGAACTCGGCGGGCACGGGCATCGACGTGTACTCGATGCGCCAGCCCCTCGGCGTCGTCGCCGGGATCACCCCGTTCAACTTCCCGGCCATGATCGCGCTGTGGAAGATCGGCCCGGCGCTCGCGTGCGGCAACGCCTTCGTCCTCAAGCCCTCCGAGCGCGATCCCTCGGTTCCGGTCCGGCTCGCGGAGCTGTTCACTGAGGCCGGCCTCCCCGACGGCGTCCTCCAGGTCGTCCACGGCGACAAGGAGGCAGTCGACGCGCTCCTCGACAACGACACGGTCAAGGCCGTCGGCTTCGTGGGCTCGACCCCGATCGCGCAGTACATCTACGAGCGCGCGGCCGCGAACGGCAAGCGCGCCCAGTGCTTCGGCGGGGCGAAGAACCACGCGATCGTCATGCCCGATGCCGACCTCGACCAGGTCGCCGACGCTCTCGTCGGCGCGGGCTTCGGCTCGGCCGGCGAG
>NZ_DAINST010000092.1:0-9698 GCF_036741115.1 Dietzia sp. | reverse complement strand
CTCCTGCCGCTTCTGCGCCGAGCTCGGCTCCACGAGCTCCCACGAGACCTCGCCCTCGTACCACTCGTACCTCAGCGTCATTTCGTCTTTGACGCCGAACTGGGCGATCTTCTCGTGGACGAGGACCGGCCAGCCCTCCGAATCCGACTCGAGCACCTTCGCCTCCGAGTGGGCCGAAGACCAGTTGGGGAGCGAGTCAATATCGGCGATGACCTCCATGATCTCCATGACGGAGGCGGAAATGTCGATGTCTTTCTGCACTGAAACAGCCATGCTCGCATCATAGTGACCTGCGTCACCGTGCCGCAGGCCGAGGGCGCAGAAGCATGCGCGACTACGGCGCGATGACTCCGGTGATCGGAATCGAGCCGGCCGCCGCCTGGCGGAAGTTGAGCACCGCGCGCGGGAGATGGAAGTCCTGCGTAACCAGCACGGCGGCGGTCGCGCCGCGATCGGCGAGGATCCGCGAGGAGTTCCTGGCGTTCTGGATGGTGTCCCCGGAGCTGCCTTCCTGGGTGATCCGGCCGGGGTCGACCCCTGCGCCGACCAGCCAGTCGAACATCGCCTGGGCCTCGGTGCGGCCGTTCTTCGGCGCTCCTCCGGTGACGATGATCGGCGCCGTCGGGTACTGGTTCGCGATTCGGAGGGCCGTGTTGAGGCGCGACTCGAGGACCGGCTGGATGCCTCCGTCCGGGTAGAGTCCGGCCCCGAGGACCACGATATTCGTGGTGAAGGGGTTGACCGCGAGGACCGCGGGGCTGTCGCCCGTGAAGTGCTCGTATTCGCCGCACTTCGCGAGGATCTCGGGCGGGGCCTGCTGGCACACGAGCGAGGCACCGCCGTTGTAGAGGGCCGCATCCGTGGGCATCTCCACAGACTGCGCCGAGGCGGTAGCGGCGCCCGCGGCGGCCATGCCGATCGCGAGGGCTGCGGCAGAGGCGACTCGAGTACCGCGACGAGAGCTGAAGAACATGCAAAACCTTTCGGCCCAGAGGGGTCGGGACACGCCCGTGGCGCGACAGACACAGATTTGTTACGGAAGTGACTAGAGTGACTTCCGCACCACCTACACTAGCCAGCTCGAAGGTAAATTACAACAACTTCGATACCAAATAGTGTCCAAATCTTAACAAAACCCTGCGTGCCTCCCGGACCCTCCGAACTTCCGGTAGAACGAAGCCATGGCTACTACGAACCTCAAGGGCAATCCCGTCAACACGATCGGCGAACTCCCCGCGGTCGGCTCAAAGGCCCCCGCCTTCGAGCTCGTCGGCTCGGATCTCTCCGAGATCACCAGCAAGGACGTCGCCGGCAAGCGCGTCGTCCTCAACATCTTCCCGTCGATCGACACCGGCGTCTGCGCGACCTCCGTGCGCAAGTTCAACGAGCTCGCCAGCGGCCTCGATAACACCGAGGTGCTCTGCGTCTCTGCCGATCTCCCGTTCGCGGCCAGTCGTTTCTGCGGCGCCGAGGGCATCGAGAACGTCCGTACCGGTTCGACCTTCCGCTCGGACTTCGGCAAGGACTACGGCACCACGCTCGTCGATGGCCCGATGGCCGGGCTAAACGCCCGCTCGGTGGTCGTCCTTGATGCCGAGGGCACGGTCCTCCATTCCGAGCTCGTCCCCGAGATCACCCAGGAGCCGGACTACGACGCGGCAGTCGCGGCGCTCGGCTAATCGGTCGGAGTTCGCCTCCGGATGCACACCGGCACGAAGGCATGGAGAGGGGCGGGGCGCCGCGGGCGCCCCGCCCCTCTCTCCTTCCCCGGAATCGAGCAGCCCACCGCGACTGCATGGGCCGTCGCAACCGAGCCGTCCGCGGCAACCGAGAGGCCCGTCGCTGTTGCTTATGCCCCGGCTATCCGCCGGCGGGAGGCGTGCGCATCCGCTCGTACGTTGCCGGATCGTGCCCCATCTGCCCCGTGCCGTCGAGCGCGGAGATCGCCTCCATCTCCGCGGGCGAGAGCTCGAAGGGCGGGGGCTCGGACCCCACGGCGAGGTTCGAGCCGAGTCGATCGGGATTCGCGGACTTCGGGATCACCGCGACGCCCTGCTGCAGCGCCCAGGTGAGGACCACCTGCGCGGCCGTCGCGCCGTGGGCGGCCGCCGCCTCCTGCACGGCCGGTGCACCGAAATCCGCCCCGCGGGCCAGCGGCGAGTACGCCACCACCTGCACCCCGAGCTCGCGGCACCGGGCGAACGTCTCCGGATTACTCCACGAGGGATGGAACTCGATCTGGTCCACGGCCGGGGCTTCCCCGCACTCGGAGACGAGGCGATCGAGGTGGGCGGGGAGGAAATTCGCCACTCCGACGTCATGCACGAGCCCTTCCTCCCGGGCTTCGAGCAGCGTGTCGAACGCTTCGGTGAAGCGGCCGAGAGACGGCAGCGGCCAGTGGATCAGGTAGAGATCGAGGTAGTCGGTGCGTAGCGCCTCGAGGGAGGCCTCGAGCGCCTCGCGGTAGCGCACGTCGCGATGCTCGTCGTTGCGCAGCTTCGAGGTGAGGAACAGGTCCGCGCGCGGGATGCCCGCCTCCGCGAGCGCGGCGCCGAGGAAGGCCTCGTTCCCGTAGACGGTCGCGGTGTCGATGTGGCGGTAGCCCGCCTCGAGAGCCGCATGGAGACCGCGGAGGTCCGCGTCGCGAGCGGAGGGGTCCGGCGAATCGCCGAGGAGGTACGTGCCGAGGCCCACCGCGGGCATCCGCGCCCCCGAGCGGAGGTTGAATCCCCTCGCGCGGGCGGCGCCCGACGAACCGGCCACCGCGCTACTCCTCGAGCGTCTGGTCCATGGCTTCTGCGGGCACCACATCGGGCTCCGCGATGCGCACGACCTTGGCCGGCACGCCGGCGACGGTGGCGAACGGCGGGACGTCGTGTAGCACCACGGAACCAGCCGCCACCTTGGAGTTGTCGCCGATGCTGATATTCCCGATCACGTTGCTTCCGGCGGAGAGGAGCACGCCGTTGCCCACCTTGGGGTGCCGGTCGCCGTCCTCCTTGCCCGTGCCGCCGAGCGTGACGCCCTGGAGGATCGACACGCAGTCGCCCATCCGGGCAGTCTCGCCGATGACGATCCCCGTGGCGTGGTCCGCGAGGATCCCCGAGCCGACAACGGCTGCGGGGTGGATGTCCATCGCGAACACCTCGGACACGCGCGACTGAAGGAACGACGCGGCCATGATCCGCCCGGACTTCCACATCTCGTGCGCCACCCGGTGGATCTGGAAGCCGAGAAACCCCTTCGCGAAGAGGTACGGAACCAGCAGGTTCGGGTAGGCCGGGTTGCGGGTGTAGGACACGTCCAGGTCCGCAGCCACGGCATCCATGACGGCGGGGGCGTCCTTCAACACCCGCCCGATCTCCTTCTCCAGGACGTGACGCCCGATTTCGGGGGTCGCGATCCGTGCGGCGGCCAGGCGGGCGAGGGACTCGGCGAACGTGTCGCAGCCGTCGATGAGGTCGAGGACGAGCCCGGCGACAAGCGGTTCCCTGCTGGCATCGCGGGCATCGTCCGACAGGCGGTCCCAGACGCGCGCCGCCTGCGAATCCACGCGGCAGGGTTCCGCTACGTGCTGCGGTGCCGACGTGCGGGGCAGATGTTCGGTGCTCGTCACTTCGACCACCCTACTCGGCGGACCGGAGCGATACCGAGTCCGCCGAGAGCGGCGGGTGGGCCGCTGGGCGGGGAATCGAGTAGAGCGACTAGCGCCACTGGCCGTAGTTACGCGAGTACACGTTGTTGACGTCGGAGGAGACGCCGCCGACGGTGTCCGCGCGACCGGGGATCTGGTAGATCGTGGCGAGCGGGTGGATCACGCCGCCCGAACCCCAGCCGTGCTGCCAGTAGTAGGTCCCGAGATTGTCGCCGCGGCACCAGTCGATGGTCGGGGCGTTGCAGTACACGCCGAGCACGAGACCGGAGGCGCGAAGCGCCATGTCCCATGCCTGCAGGTACGGACGGATCTGGTTGTCGTACTGGGCGCGCGACGGGTTGTCGTCGATGGCGACATACATCGCGGCGCCGGGGGTTCCGCCGGCGGCGTAGTGGATTCCGATGCCCTGCGGGGCGTGCTGGAGAGCCGCTGCCCATCCGCCGAGCCAGTCGGTGGTCTCGCCCTTGCCGAACTGGTAGCAAGACGTGATGGTGAGGCCGTTGGCGCGGAAATCGTCGGTCTCCGGGCGAGCGAGGGGCTTGCCGAGCATCCACTCCGCGCCGGGGCGGCGATTGGAGCAGTAGCGGATTGCGCCGAGGTGGCCGGCCGCACGAACGGAGCCGGCGGCGGGCACGCCCGCGGAGTAGTCGAGGATGGTGCCGAGGATGGGGCTGTTGCCGGCACCCGTGATCGGCTCGCCGCCGAACTGCAGGCTGCCGAGATCGGGAAGCTGGGCGTTGGCGAGCGGTGCGGCACCGACGGCCGCGGCGCCGGCCACGGCGGCGCCCATGCCCGTGCGGCGAAGGAAGGATCGACGATCCAGGCTCATGAGGTCTCCGTAAATCGAATGGTCTATCGACGAGCTGCGAATTCCCGCCCGTAGCGGGCCTCGAGCGCGGGGATGTGCGCCCGAGGTCCAGGTCGGGACTCACATCGAACGTAACGATTGTGTCACAGAAAGGCCTCGAATGCAGTATGGAGCTTTCGCGGTCCCTGGGCCGCGCGGCCCCGGCCCCTCCCCCGCGGAGAAATACGCGCCGGACCGCAGTAACATCGCGGGCGTCGCGCTCGCGGCAGGTTCGAGGGAAGGAAGTCTGGGACATGGCGGACATGGCGAAAGACATGAACACGGACGTGCTGGCAGACACCCGGAACCAGGTCCGCTCGAGTAAGGACGACGGCAAGCACCACGTCGTCATCATCGGCTCGGGATTCGGCGGCCTCTCCGCCGCGCAGGCCTTCGCCGGCGCCGAGGACTTCGAGGTCACGCTCGCCTCCACGGTCGGCTACCACCTCTTCCAGCCGCTGCTCTACCAGGTCGCCACGGGTACCCTCTCCGTCGGCCAGATCGCGCCGCTTACTCGGATGATCCTCGAGAAGCAGAACAACGTCGCCACGCTCCTCGGCACCGTCACCCACGTCGACCTCGAGACCCGCACGCTCGCGCTCGAATCCCCTGGGATCGACGGCGAACGCCTACGCACCCCGCTCGAATACGACTCGCTGATCATCGCTGCAGGGGCGAACCAGTCGTACTTCGGCAACGACCACTTCGAGGAATACGCGCCCGGGCTCAAGACCATCGACGACGCCCTGGAGATCCGCAGCCGCATCGTCAACGCCTTCGAGCGCGCCGAGACCTGCGACGACCCCGAGGAGCGCCGCCGCCTCCTCACGTTCATCGTGGTCGGCGGAGGCCCGACCGGCGTCGAGATGGCCGGGCAGATCGGGGAGCTCGCCCGCGAGGTCTTCGTCGATGCCTACCGGAACATCGACACCTCCGAGGCGCACGTGATCCTCGTCGACTCCGGCTCCGAGATCCTCTCCACGTTCGGTGACCACCTCGGCGGGCACGCCCACAAGACGCTGTCGAAGCTCGGCGTCGAGGTGCTCAATAACACCCGGGTCGTCGACATCGACCGCCACGGGGTCACGGTCAGGCGCAAGGAGACCGGCGAGACTAAGCGGATCCCCTCCTCGTGCAAGGTCTGGGGCGCAGGTGTTGAGGCCGCCCCGCTCGCGCGGCACGTCGCCGCCGCCTCGGGCGCGGACGTCGACCGCGCCGGCCGGGTCGAGGTCAGCCCCAGCCTCACGCTCCCCGGCCACCCCGAGGTGTTCTGCGTGGGCGATATGGCCGCCGTCGAGGGCGTCCCCGGACTCGCCCAGGGCGCCATCCAGGGCGGGGCGTACGCGGCCGAGCGGGTCATGCGCCTCGAGGCCGGCGAAGAAACAGTCGCCGACCGTCCGCCGTTCGTCTACAAGGATCTCGGCTCGATGGCCACGGTGGCGAAGTTCTCCGCGGTCGCCGACCTCTTCGGCAAGGCCCGTGTCTACGGCGTCGTCGGTTGGTTGATCTGGCTGTTCGTGCACCTCATGGGCCTGGTCGGTTTCTCCAACCGCTTCCTCGTGTTCAGCTCGTGGGCGTTCCAGACCGTCGGAAAGAACCGCCCGCTCCTCGCGATCACCAATCAGATGCTCCGGGGCAGGGAGGCCGTCCGCGAGGCGCGGCGGCTGGACGAAGTCCAGTAGCAGTCCGGTGACAAACCGGTAGGCGTCGGACCGCAGTCCCGTGGCGCACGGGAGACCGTCCGGTGGCGGCCGCGCCGGCAATTCGGTGGCCGGCCCGGCGACCGGGATGGGCCGCCCAGCCCTCAGGCCCCCGCTGCCCGGATCCGCTCGAGCGAGAACCGCGTGGCGAGCCACACGCAGAAGAGCTCGAGACCGTCCATGTGCGGAATCGAATTGGTAGCGTCGTCGCGGCCGCGCAGCGTCACTTTGTTCTTTCCGAACATCGCATGCGCATGGACGTCGAGGATTTCGCGGCCTTCGACGTCAGAAAGGGTCCAGTCCTTCCGTAACAGCGAGGTGGGCCGGAAGCCCAACTCGTGGCCGTACCAGAGGAAGGGTCCGTTACGCCCGAGGGTGAGCGGCCGCGAGAACTCGCCGACCACCTCCGCGGCGCCGCCTTTCCCCGAGTCCGTTCCGGCGCCGTCCCCGCCGGCGTCGGCCTCTGCCTCGGAGCGCGGGCGTTCGACGGCCTGATACGAGCGGCGCAGCGCGTACGAGCTTCGGAACTCCCAGCGGTGCCCGTCCATGGCCTCGGCGCGCACCGACAGGCCGACCCGAGAAGTGCGCAGAATCGAGCCGCTGCCCGCGAGGACGAGCCGCCGCCCGTTGCTCGAGCGCAGGCCTCGCCCCGCGGTGCGCATCAGCCGAGCCCGCTGGCCTCGAGCGCGGACACGATCTTGTCGCGGTGTTCCTGCGGCCCCTGGAGCAGCGGCATGCGGAGGCGGTCGGAGGAGATGATCCCCTGCATCTTCAGCGCGGCCTTGACCTGGATCGTGCCCTGCGAGGTATGCATCAGGGCGTCGACGATTGGGATGAGCCTGCGATGGATGTCGCGGGCCTGGGAGATGTTGCCCGCGTCGATCGCCTCGATCATCTCGCGGTACTGGTTGCCCGCGAGGTGCCCGACGACGGAGACGATTCCCACCGCACCTTGCGCGAGGTGCGCGAGGTTGAGCTCGTCCTCGCCCGAGAACCACAGCAGGTCGGTCTCCGCCATGATGCGCGAGGCCTCGAACAGATTGCCCTTCGCGTCCTTGAGCGCCTTGACCTCCTCGATCCGGTCGAGCTCGCGGATCGTGTCCGAGGTGAGCGCGAGGCCGGTGCGCCCCGGGATGTCGTAGGCCATGATCGGCAGGCCGTTCCCGGCCTTCGCCACCTGGCGGAAGTGCTCGACGATCCCCGCCTGGGTCGGCTTGTTGTAGTACGGAGTGACGACGAGCAACGCATCCGCCCCGCGCTCGGCCATCTCGCCGGCCGCGCGGGCGGAGTGCTCGGTGTCGTTGGTGCCGCAGCCCGCGATGACCGACACGCGATCCCCGACAGCCTCGACGACCACGCGGACGCACTCGTAGTCCTCTTCGTCCGTGGTGGTGGCGGACTCGCCCGTCGTGCCATTGACGAGGAGCCCGTCGTGGCCGTTGTCGGCGAGGTGGCGCGCGAGAGATGCGAGGGACTCGAAATCGATCGAGCCGTCCTCGTGCATGGGCGTGACCATCGCGGTGATCACGCGACCGAACGGATTGGGGGTCATGTAACTCACCTTCTCCTCGCGGGGCTCTACTCGGGCTCTCCGGCCGGTGGCAGCCCTCCGGCCGCCTCAACCTGCTCTGCCTCGAACTATAGCGGCACTATAGCGGCCTCGCGGCGGCCGGTCCCGGAGCGCCGCGCGGGTCCTGCGGGCGCCGCAGTTCCAGCACAAATAGCCATATTGCACTGGTTAAAGACCAGGTAGGCCGTGCTTTCTCGACTAGAGCTGTGCTATAAAAGTCTCTTATCTCCACAGCGCCGCACGGGTCGCGGCGCGACCGTCCCACCGGGGCGTGGGCTTTCGCCCGAATCGACCCCCATTCGCCTCGCGCGAGAAAGGCACGATTTGCTCACCGCCTGGATTCTTCTCCTGGCATTTCTCCTCCTGGTCCTCGCCAACGCCCTGTTCGTCGCGGTCGAGTTCTCCTTCCTCACTGTCGACAGGGCCGCCGTCCGCCGCGACGCCGCTGCGGGCGATCGCATCGCCGCCCTCGCGGAACGGTCGCTCTCCAGGACCTCCACCAATCTCTCCGGCGCCCAGCTCGGCATCACCGTCACGAGCCTCATCGCCGGCTTCATCGCCTCGCCGTCGATCGGCACGCTCCTCGAGCCCGTGCTCCGCGCCGTCGGCGCGCCGGACGTCGCCGCGGTCGCCGTGGCCACCACCGCCGCCTTCGTCATCGCCACCTTTGCCCAGATGGTCTTCGGTGAGCTCATCCCGAAGAACTGGGCGCTCGCGGCCTCGATGCGGGTGGTCCGACTATCGGTGGTGCCGCAGGCAGTATTCATGTGGTGCTTCGGCTGGCTCGTGTGGCTGCTCAACGGCACCGCGAACGCCGTGCTCCGCGCCCTGGGCTTCGAGCCCACAGAGGAGCCCACGACCGCGCGCTCGGGGGCCGAGCTGCTCAGCTCCGTCAACCGTTCGGGCCGCGTCGGCGTCCTCGACGCGCACACCGCGGACCTCGTCGCGCAGACCATCGAGTTCGGCGACCGTACGGCCGCCGACGCGATGCTCGCCCGCCCGCTCGTCCGCTTCGTCGACACCGAGAACGCCGCCGAGCTCCTCTCGCTCGCTGCGAGCACGGGGCATTCGCGCTTCCCAGTCCTCGGCGAAAGCGTCGACGACGTGCTCGGCGTCGTCCACTTCCGGCAGGCGCTCGAGATCCCCGAGACCGAGCGCGCCGATGTCGCGGTCGCCACGATCGCGCGGCCGCTCGCCGTCGTCTCCGAATCGATGACCCTCGACCCGCTCATGCGCGTCCTCCGCGAGGACGCCAACGAGATGGCCGTCGTGGTCGACGAGTACGGCGGCACCGCCGGCATCGTCACGCTCGAGGACCTCATCGAGGAACTCGTCGGCGAAATCGACGACGAGCAGGACTCCCGCACGATAGTCCACACGACCCGCCCCGGCGGTGGGGTCCAGGTCTCGGGCCTCCTCCGCCCGGACGAGCTCGGCGACGTCCTCGGCGCCGAGCTGCCCGACCCGGAGGAGACCGCGACGCTCACCGGCCTGCTTTCCGAGCGCCTCGACCGCCTCCCCGAGACCGGCGACGCGATCGAGGTCACCGCCCTGGACGTCGAGCACCGGGATGACGACGACCTTCCCACCCGCGTCCGCGTCCGCCTCACCGTCGAGGCGGTGGAAGACAACCGCGTCGGTTCCCTGCTCGCCCTCGTGCTTCCCGAGGGCGGCGATGCCGAGCC
This sequence comes from Dietzia sp., assembly GCF_036741115.1. NCBI lineage: Bacteria > Bacillati > Actinomycetota > Actinomycetes > Mycobacteriales > Dietziaceae > Dietzia > Dietzia sp. The sequence continues at coordinate 241 of NZ_DAINST010000092.1, read as the reverse complement.
CGAAGACGATGCCTACTTACACGCCGAGAAGGAGGACGAAGCCCGATGAGTGATCCCGTCGCCCTCGCCGTCCTCGTCGTCCTCCTCGCGCTCAACGCGTACTTCGTCGCGGCCGAATTCGCGATGGTCGCCGCACGCCGGCACCACGTCGAGCCCGCCGCAGCGGAGGGCAGCCGCCTCGCGCGCGTGGCGATGCGCTCGATCGACGACCTCTCGACCTCGCTCGCCACGACCCAGCTCG
>NZ_DAINST010000091.1:0-10078 GCF_036741115.1 Dietzia sp. | reverse complement strand
CGCCTCGAGGTCCAGGGCAAGAAGGACCAGAAGCTGCAGAAGCGCCTCAAGAGCGAGCTCGAGTGGGTCCGGTCGGGCGCCAAGGCCCGCCAGACCAAGTCCAAGGCGCGCCTCTCGAAGTACGAGGAGATGGCCGCCGAGGCGGAGAAGAACCGCAAGCTCGACTTCGAGGAGATCCAGATCCCGACCCCGCCGCGCCTCGGCAACGTGGTCGTGGAGGCCAAGGATCTCGAGAAGGGCTTCGATGGGCGCGTGCTCATCAAGGACCTCTCCTTCACGCTGCCGCGTAACGGCATCGTCGGCGTTATCGGCCCGAACGGCGTGGGTAAGACCACGCTGTTCAAGACCATCGTCGGGCTCGAGGAGCCGGACGCCGGTTCGGTCCGCGTGGGCGAGACGGTCAAGCTGAGCTACGTCGACCAGAACCGCGCGAACATCGACCCCGAGAAGAACGTCTGGGAGGTCGTCTCCGACGGCCTCGACTACATCGAGGTCGGCCAGAACGAGATGCCTTCGCGCGCCTACGTCTCGGCCTTCGGATTCAAGGGCCCGGACCAGCAGAAGAAGGCCGGCGTCCTCTCGGGCGGCGAGCGCAACCGCCTCAACCTCGCGCTCACGCTCAAGGAGGGCGGCAATCTCATCCTCCTCGACGAGCCGACAAATGACCTCGACGTCGAGACGCTGAGCTCGCTCGAGAACGCGCTCACCGAGTTCCCGGGCTGCGCCGTCGTGATCTCCCACGACCGCTGGTTCCTCGACCGGACGTGTACCCACATCCTCGCGTGGGAGGGCAACGTCGCCGAGGGCCAGTGGTACTGGTACGAGGGCAACTTCGAGGGCTACGAGGAGAACAAGGTCGAGCGCCTCGGACAGGACGCCGCCCGTCCGCACCGGGTGACCCACCGCCGGCTCACGCGCGACTAGTTCGCGGCGTATCGGGGGAAAACAGCGTCCCGGTACACAGCGCCCCCGCTCTCTGTTTTCGCAGAGGGAGGGGGCGTTTGTGTTGCGGTGACTCAGAGTCCGGCGACTCAGCGCGCGGCCACTGCCTCGGGCTCGTCGGAGTCGGCGACCATGAGGACCTCGTCGAAGGGCTCGGCGCCGGAGAGCACGGCGTCGACACGCTGCTTGTCCAGGGTGTCCGTCCACGCGCCGATCACGAGCGCGGCGACGGCATTGCCGGAGAAGTTCGTGATCGCGCGGGCCTCGGACATGAACCGGTCGATACCGACGATGAGCCCGACGCCGTCGAGCATTTCGGGGCGATGAGCCTGGAGGCCGCCGGCGAGGGTGGCGAGCCCGGCGCCGCTCACGCCGGCCGCGCCCTTCGAGGCGATGATCATGAAGACGAGGAGCGAGAGCTGCTCGGGAAGCGACAGCGGGTCGCCCAAGGCGTCGGCGATGAAGATCGACGCCATCGTCAGGTAGATCGCGGTGCCGTCGAGGTTGAACGAGTAGCCGGTCGGAACGACGACGCCCACCGTGGTCTTCTCGACGCCGAGGTGCTCCATCTTCGCGATGAGGCGGGGGAGCGCGGACTCCGAGGACGACGTGGCGAAGATGAGCAGGTACTCGCGGGCGAGATAGCGGACGAGCGAGAAGATCGAGGTGCCGGCGATCGTGCGGAGCACGGTGCCGAGCACGCCGAACACGAAGATCGCGCACGTGAGGTAGAAGCCGAGCATGAGGAGCAGCAGCTGCCCGACGGCGGACCAGCCGGTCTGCCCGACGACGTTGGCGATGGCGCCGAACGCGCCGATCGGCGCCACCCAGAGCACCATGCTGAGGACCTTGAACACGAGCTTCTGCAGGTGCGAAATGACCGTGATGATCTTCTCGCCGGTCGAGCCCATGCCCTGCACGGCGAAGCCGACGAGGAGCGCGACGAAGAGCGCCTGGAGCACGCTGCCGCTTGTTACCGAGGAGAACAGCGAGTCCGGAATGATCGACTGAATGAAGTCGGACATGCCGCCGGATTCGTGCGCCTTGTCGGCGAGCTCGAGCCCCTTCCCGCTCGTGGCCTGGATGTCGAGGCCGTCTCCCGGCTTGATGAGGTTGCCGACGAGCAGTCCGATGGCCAGGGCGAACGTCGACATGACGAGGAAGTACACGAACGCGAGGCCGCCGACCTTGCCGACCGTCACCGCATTGCGCACCGAACCGATGCCGAGCACGATCGTGCAGAAGATCACCGGCCCGATCATCATGGTGATGAGCTTGATGAAAAGAGTGCCGAGGATGCCGAGGTCCTTGCCGACCCCCGGCGCGACGATTCCCACCGCGACGCCGGCGATCACCGCGACGATCACCGCGATGTAGAGCCAATGCGTTTTGTCGCGCTTCCGTGCTCTGGTGGGAGTATTGGGCGTCTCCATCGATTCCAGCCTTTCGTCCGTCCGCGCCGCGGACGGAGAGAGCCCGGGGCGATGTTCCACCAAACATGGTGTATCCAGACAGTGACCAAGGTCACTATTGAGTTCATTTCGTTCACGCGATTATCGAAGCGGAAGTGAGAAGGGGCGGGTAGTGGGATCACCGTCGAAACGAAACAGGCTCCGTGGCCGTTTCTCACAGAGCGCCCTCGCGAGCCAGGCCGCACTGGGAATCGTCGCGCTAGTCGCAGTCCTCGTGGTCGCGGCGGGCGCGCTCGCCGCTGCCGAAGCCCGCTCGGAGGGGATGGACGCGGCGCGCGACAAGGTCACCGGGATCGCCGTGTCGCTCGCCGATTCCCCGTCCACGGCCGAAGCGCTGGCCGGCCCCTCACCGAGCGCGACGCTCCAGCCGGTCACCGAAAGGGTCCGCCGCGCGGCCGGCGTCGATTTCATCACCATCATGTCGCCGGACGGCATCCGCTATACGCACACCTACCCGGAGAAGATCGGGGAGCGGTACATCGGAACCACCGAAGGCGCGCTCCGCGGCGAGATCACCACCGAGGTCTACGTGGGAACGCTCGGCGCCACCGAGCGCGCGATCGTCCCCGTGCGCGACTCCGACGGCCGGATCGTCGGGATGGTGGCGGTCGGGGTCACCATCGAGGGGCTCACGCGCAGCTGGATCGGCCGCATCGCTGCCATCGCGCTCGTCGGCCTCCTCGCGCTAGTCGCCGCGGCCGCCGGCGGTTGGTGGATACGCCGCCGCATCCTCCGCGCCACGGGCGGCCTCCCGCCGCGGGAGTTGCGGCTCATGTACGAGCACCATGACGCCGTGCTCCACGCCATCAGGGAGGGCGTGATCGTCGTCTCCGGCGGACGCCCCGTCCTGCTCAACGACGAGGCCCGCAGGCTTCTCGGTGGGGATGACGACGAAGGTATAGACCCCGAGAATCCCGCCCTAGCCGGCGACTTCCTCGCCGGGGACGGCCCGATGCGCGACGTTCTCGTGGCGCACGGCGGCCGCGTGCTCCTCGCCAACAGCGCGCGGTTCGACGCCGGGGGGACGCGGAGCTCCGCCGTCATTACCCTGCGTGACCAGACCGAGCTCTCGGCCGCACTGGGGGAGCTCGATGCGCTGCGGCAGTTCTCGGAGGCCCTGCGTTCGCAGGCGCACGAATCGGCGAATCGACTCCACACGGTCGTCGCGCTCTACGAAATGGGGCGCGGGGAGGAGGCGGCGCGGATCGCCACCGCGGACCTCGCGCCCGCGCAGGAACTCGTCGACCGGCTAGGCGAGACGATCGACGAGCCCGCGCTTGTCGCGCTGCTGCTCGGGAAGGCGGCGCAGGCATCGGAACGTGGGATCGAGCTGGGGGTCACCGAGGAGTCCTCCTACGATCCGCCGGGGCCATTGGGGGCCGCGGAGCTCGTGACCGTGCTCGGAAACCTCGTGGACAATGCACTCGATGCGTGCGATCCGGGGGATCCTTGGGTCGAGGTCACCGTGGCCGATTCGCCCGAGGCGCTAGGTATCGTGGTCGCCGACAGCGGCCCCGGCCTCGACCCCGCGGATTTCGAGCGCGCGCAGGAGCGGGGCTTTTCGACCAAGGCGGGCGGCGACGCGGCCGGACGCGGGCTCGGGCTCGCGCTCGTCGCGCAGGTCGTGCGCCGCCACGGCGGCACTCTGCGGGCCGAGCGGACGTACGGATCGGTCGTCGAAGTGCGGATCCCGCGAGGCAGCGAATACGGCGCCGAATACGTCGGCAGCGAAAGCGAGGTGCAACCACGATGATCCGGGTGCTCATCGTCGAGGACGAGCCGCTCATCGCGGAGGCACACGCCGGGTACCTCGAGCGCCTGGGCGGTTTCGAGGTGTTCGCGAGCGCCCACACGGCGCGCGCCGCCCTTGCCGCCCTCGCGGATGCCGAGGCGGAGGATGCGCCCGTCTCGCTGGTCCTCCTCGACCTTGGTCTCCCCGATTCGCCGGGCCTCGAGCTCGCCGCCCGCATGTCGAGGTTGCCCAATCCGCCCGACGTCGTGGCGATCACGGCGCAGCGGGATCTCGCCACCGTGCGCAGCGCGCTCGGCCACGGCGTACTGCTCTACCTCCTCAAGCCGTTCACCTTCGCCGCCTTCCGCGACAAGCTCGAGCGCTACGTCCACTACCGCGAGGCGCTCGGCACGGCCGAGGACGCGGTGAGTCAGCGCGAAGTCGACCTCGCGCTCGCCGAGCTTCGCACGGTGGACATCCGCGCGAGCGCGCGCAAGGGTGCCGCTCCCGGCACAGAGGACGCCGTCGCGCGGGCGGTTCGGGACCGCGAGGGCGGGCTCACCGCCTCGGAGGTGGCCGGGGAGATCGGCAGCTCACGGGTCACGGCGTGGCGCTACCTCGAGCGACTCGCGGACGACGGCACGGTCCGGCGCACCACGGAGTACGGATCGGCGGGCAGACCACACGTGCGCTACCAATGGCGCCGCGCGGGCGAGGGCCGGCGGTAGGCTGGCATGGATGGGCTGGCGTGGATACGCGGTAGCGAAAAGCGCAGGATCCGAGACGAAAGCGGGGCACCATGCCGGGAGAGATCTTCGAGACGACCGTGCCACTCCGTTGGTCGGACCAGGATCTCAACCACCACGTCAACCACGCGCGAATCGTCACCCTCCTCGAGGAATCCCGCATCCCCTGGCTGTTCTTCCCCGGGCTGCCCACCGAATTGCTCGGCCTCGGCGCGGTGATGACCGATATCGCCGTCCACTACCGCGGGCAGGTGATGCACGCGCCGGGGCCCGTGCGTGTACGCATGTGGGTCACCGAGCTGAAGGCCGCGCAGTTCACCTCCTCCTACGAGCTCCGCAATGCCGATACCCCGGACTCCGCGCCGGCGGAAGTCACCTCGGAGTGCTCGATCGCGGCGTTCGATCTCGGCACGCAGCGCCCGCGCCGGCTCACGAAGGGCGAGCGAGACTACCTCCGCCGCTTCCTCGCCACCGAGGCCCGCTGATGGGCTGGATCGACGTCCCCGCCGAAAACGACCGGCGCGATCTCGAGGCGCTCGTGCGCCGCCTCACCGCGATGGACGAGGCTTCGGCCATGCGCATCGTCGCTGCGGGCGGCGCCCTCCGCATCTGGGCGCGCACGCCGTTCGGTCCCCTTGCGACGCGGGTCGTGGTGGGCACCGCGGACGCCGCGGATCAGGTGGTCGTCGCCGGCGTCCTGTCGCAGTCCATTTCCGCCTCTGACGGCGGACGCCGCATCGACCTCGGCTTCCCCAACCCGTCTGCCTGGCAGGGGATGCTGCCGCCGTCCGGCGGCTTCGAGGCGGTCGAGATGATCGGCGCGCAGGAGATCCTCGATCTCGCCGAAAAGGGTCGCGGCGTGGCCGCCGACGAGTCCGGGCCGCTCGGCATCGCGCCGTCCCTGCTCGAGCAGGAGGTCATCGCCGTGGGCGGGGAGGATGCCTCACGACTCGGGGTCGAGATGCGTCTGATCTTCGCGCTCACCGGCCTGGGCTTCGTCCCGTCCCGCGGCGGGACCGCTCCGGCAGGGGAGCGCGTGCGCGTCGCATCGCGCGGCCCCTGGATCCGGCTCGACGCGAGGTACGGGAGCGTATTCCATCGCCCCGAGTCCCTGCCGCTCGACGTTGTCTGATGAGGGGCGCCAGATGAGGAAGGCCAGATGAGAAAGGCCGAGAATCCCCGACTCGGGATCCGACCCGGCGGGGTAGGGGTTCGGGCGGATGGCGCGATGGACTGGGTGGAGGGGACGTCCGGCGTCATCCGCTTCGAGGCCGAGAGGCGGGCGGAGGGCAACACCACAGGGCTCCTCGTGCGCGGCGAATCCGCCGACGCGCTCCGCGCGCTGCTCGACGGCGAACTGCCGGTGCCCGAAGACTCGGGACTGCGCGGCGCCGTCCAGGCTGTGTACATCGACCCGCCTTACAACACCGGAGGGGCGTTCGCCGACTACTCGGACAAGGTCGACCACGAGCTGTGGCTCGGGATGCTGCGTGAGCGGCTGCACCTGCTGCGCGAGGCGCTCACCGCGTCGGGAACGCTATGGCTGCACATCGACGACTCGGAGATGGCGTACGCGAAAGTGCTGCTCGACGAGGTCTTCGGGCGCGAGAATCTCGTGAGCGCGATCGTCGTCGAGAACAATCCCAAGGGGAGGCAGCTGGGTAAGTTCTTCGCGGGCTCTCACGATCATCTGCTGGTCTACGCGCGCGATATCCGCACCGTGCGGCTCGAGCCAGCGAGCGCGGAGGCGGTGAATCCCGCGGACTTCCCGAAGAGCGACGAGCGCGGCCCGTATCGCCTGCTGCCGCTGCGCAATACGAACAAGAAGTTCCACCCGGGCTCGGTGCCGACCATGCACTACGGGCTGTGGGCCGACGGCGCCACGGGGCGGGTCGCGGCCGATCCGTTCGAGGGCGCGATCGAGGTCTTCCCCGTGTTCGGCGACGGGAGTTCGGCGGTGTGGAGGTGGTCGGCAGCGCTGGTGCGCGAGCGCGCCGACGAGCTGCTCGCCCGCGTCGTGCGGGGGCGAGGCGGGGAGCGTCTCGACGTGTTCCAAGTCGATCGCCTGCACGGGGAGCGGAAAAAGAAGCTGCGGAGCATCTGGAGCGCAGCGGAGGTGGGCTCGTCGGACTCGGCGAAGGCCGAGCTCAAGAAAGTCCTGCCCGGCCGGCAGATCTTCGCCACGCCCAAACCCGAGCCGCTACTGCGCCGCGTGCTCGAGGCCGCGACCGAGCCCGGGGAACTGGTGCTCGATTGCTTCGCGGGATCCGGCACGACGCCGGTTGTCGCAGAGCGGATGGGGCGTCGGTGGATCGCCGTCGAGCTGTCCTCGGCGACGGTCGACGCGCACCTCCTGCCACGACTCGAGCACGAGGGCGCGCGGTTCGAGGTGTGGCGCGAGACTAGCCTGGCGCGTTGACCATGAACTCGGCGGCGTGGTGGAAATAGTCGAGCAGGGCGGCGCGGTGCTCGTCGTCGAGGGTCTGCCGGTCGACGGTCGCGACAGCCTCTTCCATGATCGACAGCCACGCATCGCGCGCCTTCGAGTCGACCACGAAGGGCGCGTGCCGCATACGCAGGCGCGGGTGGCCGCGCTGCTCGGAATACGTGCCGGGTCCGCCCCAGTACTGCTCGAGGAACATGCGAAAGCGTTCCTCCGCGCCGTCCATGTCGTCCTGCGGGTACATCGGCGCGAGGATCTCGTCGCTCGGGACACGCGCGTAGAACTCGTGGACGATCTTGCGAAACGTCTCGTGCCCGCCGACCTCGTCGTAAAAGCTCATGGGTCCATTGTGCGGTCCCCCGCGGCGGCGCGGTCCGCAGGGGGTAAGCGGTTGGGTTGTGCATCGCAGCGGAATCCCGTCGCTTCACGCGGAATTCACCCCGGCGCAACGAGGCGCGGGGAAAAAATTGGTGCGGCCTTCGGCGCGATGTGGTGTGCTGACGGAGGCCGTACCGGCCACGAGCTGAAGAACCCTCATGCAGAGGAGCCTGGACGTGGGCAGCAAGGGAAAAGGTGCGAAAAAGGAACGAAGACCGGGCAACCGGGAAGACGCTGCGGATTCCGCTGCGCGCAGCCCCGACATCCCCCGTGCGCCCGCGCCCCGCGTCCTCCTGCTCAACGCCGGCTATGAGGCGCTCACCGCACTCACCGCCCGCCGGGCCGTCGTGATGCTCCTGCGCGGCAAGGCGGACGTGGTCCACGAGGACCCCGATCCGTTCCTCGTCCGCTCGGAAAAGGAAAAGGTCGCCGTCCCCTCGGTGATCCGCCTGCGCGAGTACGTGCACATCCCGTACCGCGCGAAGGTCCCGATGACCCGCGCGGCGCTAATGCACCGCGACGGGCGCCGCTGTGGCTACTGCGGGGTCCGCGCCACCACCATCGACCACGTGGTGCCGCGCAGCCGGGGAGGCGGGCACGCCTGGGAGAACTGCGTGGCATGCTGCGAGAGCTGCAACCGCAGGAAGGCCGACAAGCTCCTCTCCGAGCTCGGCTGGGAACTACGCCATGCGCTCGAGGCGCCACGCGGGACCACGTGGCGCCTCGTCTCGACACTCCGCGAGATGGGCCCGCACTGGGAGGAGTACCTGGCGGCCTAGCTCGCTACTCCGAATCGATCTTCTCGAATCGGCCTACTCCGAATCGGCCTCCCGAGCCGCGAGGGCGCGGCGCAGGTCGTCGGTCTTCTCGCCGATGGTCCTGCGCAGCGCCGCAGGCCGCTTCTCGTCGGCGGCGACGGCCTCGTACTCCGCGATCGTCTCGGCGTCGATGCTCCAGGCGGGGAAGAGCATCTCGGCGGTGGTCAGAGCGATCTCGCCGGGGCGGGCCGTCCACAGCTCGTCGATCGTCTCGAGGTACGCATCGGCGACGCCGGCGAGAAGGTGCTCGTGGCCGGGGAACGCTAGGCCCGCGAGGCTCGCGCGCAGAAGCGCGTTGCTCGGCGCCTCGGAACCGGTGGTGCGAACGTACCCGACGACCTGGGCCTTTGCCGCAGTATCGGGCCGCGACGCCCGCGCAGTCGCCGCCCGGCGCGCGCCGGAGGCCGTGTTGTCTCGCTGGAGCTCGGAGTCGATGTCCTCGGCATCGGAGAGGCCGGCGGCGACGAGAGAGGTGAGCACCGTCCAGCGGAGGTCCGTATCGACCTCGAGGCCGCCCAGGCCGAGCGTCGCGGGATCGACTCCGTCGAGGAGGTCGCGCATGAGCGACTTGTCGTCGGCTCGCAGCGGCGCCTCGGCGAATGCCGTGAAGAACGCGAGCTGGTGGTCCGAGCCCGGCTCGGCCTCCTGCGCGTGCCGCAGCAGCGCCGCGGAGAACTGCGGCCAGCCCTGTGCCGCGGCCCAGTCCGGATCGGCGTACCGGGCGAGCGCGGTGTGCGCCTGACCGAGGACCTTCTGCACGACGCCGATATGCGATTCTGCGCCGATGGCCCGTGAGACCACATCGACGAAGCGACGGGCGGGGAGCTCGGCTCCGCGGGTCATCTCCCATAGAGCCGACCACACGAGCGTGCGCGCGAGCGAGTCGGAGACGTTCTCCACGTTCTGCAGCGCGAACTCGAGCGAGGATTCGTCGAGCTTCGCGGCGCAGTACGTGAGGTCGGAGTCGTTGACCAGTACCAGGTCGCCGGCACCGGCGCCGCGCAGCTCCTCGACCGTGGTGCGCTCGCCCGTGACGTCGAGCTCCGCGTAATCGGAGCGGACGACCTTGCCGTCCTCTCCGAGCTTGTAGATCCCCACGCCGAGGCGGTGCATGCGGAGTTCCCCGGCGCCGGGTGCTGCGCCGCCCTGTACGAGCACGAGGTCCGAGATGGTGCCGTCATCGGCGCGCGAGACCTCGGCCTTGAACGAGTTGATCCCGGTGGTCCGGAGCCACGCATCCGACCAGTCGGAGAGATCGCGCCCACTCGAGGCCTCGAGGGCCGAGACGAGGTCCGCGAAGCTGGCATTGGCGAAGGCGTGATCGCGGAAGTACTGGCGGAGCCCGGAGAGGAAGGGCTCGAGCCCGACGTAGGCGACGAGCTGCTTGAGTACCGATGCGCCCTTGGCGTACGTGATCCCGTCGAAGTTCCGCTCGACCGCCTCGAGGTCGACCATGTCCGCGGCGACCGGGTGGGTCGAGGGGAGCTGGTCCTGGCGATAGGCCCACGACTTCTCGACGTTGGCGAACGTGGTCCATGCCTCCTTGT
>NZ_DAINST010000090.1:0-10385 GCF_036741115.1 Dietzia sp. | reverse complement strand
CGCCGCGCCGGTCATGGTCCTCTACTCCCGCTTCTCCCGCTGGGACCACCGGAGTTTCGCCGCGACACTCCAACCCATCTTCATGACCATGGGCGCGGTCTCCGTCGCCTCGAAGGCCTTCACCGGCTCCGCGCACCTCGGCGGCGAGCTCCACGCGTCCGTGCTCGCGCCGTTCGTGGTGGTCTGCGTGCTCGTCGGAATCGGTGCCGGGATCTGGCTGTCGTGTCGGGTCCGGGTGGCGAATGCGCGCCGCGTGGCCATGGTGCTCGCCGCCCTCGGGGGCCTCGGCGCGATCGTGCGCGGCCTCCTCGAAGTGCTCTGAGCGGGGCTCGAAGTCGGGGGTGCCCCGCCCTGCTGCGCTCACGATTATCTAAGGTTGCCTAACGATGGCGTGTCCCGCATAACAATCGGGCACGACAATTGGACAGCGTGAGTACGGGTGGACCGATGGAGACTTCGGTGGAAAAGCGCTGGCACAGGGGTGGTTCGGGCAGCGGTATGCCCGGGAGCCGCGAATCGACGCGTCGCCTGCGGCGCGGATTCGCGCTGGCCGCGACGTCGATCCTCGCGGCGGGGACGTTCGCCGGCGCCGGCTCGGTGACCGCGCCACTCGCCGCCGCGGACCCGGCCGAGGAACCGGCGGGCGCCGTCACGATCGAACAGGGCCAACCCGAGCAGTGCGCGGTGCCCACCGACGGCGCAGGCTACGCCAGCGCCAACCCCGCGGATGTGGGAATTGACCAGGCCAAGCTCGACGACGCCATCGTGTTCGCGGCCTCGCGCCTGCGGATCAACGTCCAGGTTTTCCGTAATAACTGCCTCATCGGCCGCGGCCCGCTCAACGACACCACCGACAACCTCAAGTGGAACCTGTGGAGCTCGACGAAATCGGTGATCGCCATGCTCGCCGGCATCGCGAACACCCAGGGCAAGCTCGACGTCAACGCGCCGATCGGCACCCATCTCGAGCCCGGGGAGGGCGACGAGGCGCACCGCGCGATCACGGTGCGCGACCTCCTCACGCAGACCTCCGGGCTGCAGCAGTCCATCGTTTCCGAGGGGTTCCCCAGCGGGCTCGATCTCGACCCCTCGGCGTCAAAGCAGGCGCTCGGCCTGCCGCTCATCCACGAGCCGGGCACGTTCTTCGAGTCTACGCAGCGCGGCCCCGATCTGCTCGCCCACGTCGTCGAGCGGGCCGTCGGCGAGGACCTGCAGCAGTACGCGCAGCGGGAACTCTTCGATCCCATCGGCGTCGGCGCCGACAGCTACCACTGGTCGCGCGACCGCAGCGGCAACACCTACGGCTTCGCATTCCTCTACATGGCGCCCCTGAGCTATTCGCGCCTCGGCATGCTGCTCGCCAACAACGGCGATTGGGCAGGCCGGCAGATCATTTCCGCCGACTACATGAAACAGCTGCGCACTCCCACTGAGACGAACCGCTGCTACGGATTCCTCGTGTGGGTCAACGACAAGCCGTGCACGGCCCCCACCATTCCCTCGCGCAAGACCTACGCCGTCTCGCCGTTCGAGGGACTCCCGGATGATGCGTTCGCCATGGTCGGCGCCCTGCAGCAGAACAACTTCATGATCCCGAGCCTCGGCCTGCAGGCCACGTGGAACGGAGTGCTCGGCGATGTGTCTCCGGATCCGAGCACGGTGCTCAGCGCGAACTCCAACAGCGAGCTCGCCCGGACCTTCCTGCGCAAGCTCGTCGCGGCGTACTCCAACCCGACCGTGCCCGATCCCGGCGCGTACGAGCCGACCTTCAACCTCGACGTCGACATCAACAACCTCGCCAACCCGGCCGTGCTGGGGCAGCCGTTCGGCCTCGGCCCGTTCGCCGTGGACGGCTGCAACGAGTTCTCGTGCGGCGAGGAACCGCTGCGCGCCCCGCTCTCGGACACCGGCGGCTGCTTCGTACTCGACTGCATTCCCGCTCCGGGTGAGGTCCCGGCGCCGCAGGGGAGCTAGCGGGGACTCGCCGCGGGCCCTGTCCGCTCGCCACGGCGGGGCAAATATGTCAATGACGGCGGGCGGCCGGATTTCTCCGTCCGCCCGCCGTCATTTGTGTTTCCTGGTGGTGAGCCGCGGCGAGCGGCCCGCCACAGGGGCGGTGTCTTGCTACTCGGCGCCCGTGTCGCCACCCGTGTCACCGCCGGTGTCGCCGGGGTCGGTGGTCTCGTCGTCGACCGTCCAGTCGGCGGATTCGCCCGCGGCGATCTCAGTGCCACCTGAGCCAAAAGCGAACGAGAGCAGCGCAGCGACGAGTGCGCCCTCCAGCGGGGTCGACGACGGCGCGCCATCTTCGCCGGCGGATAGGATGGTCACGTGCCCGCCGGTCTCGATGGGCTCGAGCAGCCCGAGCGGGTTGTTCATGTCGACATCCTCGTCCGCGATGGAGGCGTAAGGGAAGACCATTCCGCCGCGCTTGACTGCCTCTTCGCAATCGTTCTTGTGGGTCACGACGGCGCCGTCCTCGCTCGGAGTTACCGAGACCGGGCCATTGAGTGCCTTGGCCGCGAGGTCGAGGTCGGCCTTGGTCTTGTCGAGGTCGAGCCCGAGCGAGCCGCAGCTCAGCGAGCCCAAAGGGGCTTCCGGATCGTCCTGTGCCGCAGCGATTCCCGCGCTCGCCGCGAACATGCCGAGCGCAAGTGCGGCAGTCGACGTGGCCGCTACGAATTTCTTCGACGTCTTCATGCGTCTTCTCGATCGTTGAGAGCCAGGGGAGGGGTTTCCTCGGGCCGCAACGTCAGGGTGGGACGGATCACATCATGTTTATTTGAAGGAATCAGTATTTATTGGAATTGACTACAAATACCTTTCGATCTAGGCACTGGAGTGCTCATAGGGGAGCTACCGTCCCACGGCCCACTCCCTTAACGCAGGCTGTCAGGCTCGATCTGGTGGCTACCGCGGCTCTTTACCTTTCGGAGGGGCGCTGCTCCGCGAGCGCTTCGCGGAACGCGAGGATCGCGGGATGGGTCTCCGCTCCCGTGCGGACCGCCGTCCACAGCGTCCGGCGCGAGCTGTCGCCGAGTTCGACGACGTCGACCCCTTCGGGTTCGTCGCCGGCGATGAGCTCGGGGGACAGGGCCATCGCGTGCCCGCTGCGGACGAGGTGGATCTGCAGGAGCGGGTCGGGGGTCACGTAGCGGACGACGGGCTCGAAACCCGCGTTTCGGCACAGGTCTCGGCCCCACCGGCCCATGACGTTGGCCTCCGGGTCGAGGGCGAGCGGCGCCTCGCGGAGCGCATCGATCCCGCGGGGAAGCTCCGCGTACCTCCCGCGGAGTGGGCGGAGGAGGAACATCGCCTCGTCCCACAACGGCTCGACGTGGAAGCCCTCGGTGGGAATCTGCGGGATGCCGGGGTAGTCCTCCCCGACAATGAGGTCGTAGCGGCGGGAGGCCAGGCCCTTGCTCGCCTCCTCGACGTCGTGCTGGGTCAGTTCGACGCGGAAGTCCGGGTGCCGTTCGCGGAGCAGGTCGAGCGCGTCGGGGACGATCGTCGCGAGAACGGTCTGGAAGCCTGCGGCGCGCAGCGTGCCGCTCACTACGGAAGTAGAGCTCGCCATGGCCGACTCGGCCTCGTCGGAGAGGGCGAGGATGCGCGCGGCGTAGTCGGCGAGGACCTGCCCTTGCGGAGTCAGCCGGACATTGCGCCCCGCGCGCTCGAGCAGCCGGAATCCGGTATCCCGTTCGAGCGTCTTGAGCTGCTGCGAGACGGTGGAGTGCGAGTACGCCATGACCTCCGCGACGCGCGTCACCGTGCCGCGCTGCTGCAATTCGAGGAGCATGCGCAGGCGGGTGGGGTCGAGGTCCACGGGCGGCCTCCCGTCGGGGACGATTCCCGCGCGATGCGCGGCGTCAAATATGTAAGTAGAGCGAACAGATAATTGCCGGATTATGGCGCTAGACTAACCGATCGCGCGCTCCCACACTGGACGCCGTGTTCGATTCGATTCCCTCCCCGCCCCGGAGCCGCGGTGGCGCGGGCGTGCTCTGCGTCGCCGGTTCGTGTCTCTCGCTCCAATTCGGCGCAACGGTCGCCCATTCGCTCTTCCCCGCGGCGGGAGCGTGGGGAGTCACGGCCGTGCGACTCGCGATCGCCGCCGTCATCCTCCTCGCCCTGGCCCGCCCGGCGGTGCGTTCGTGGGGCCGGGACACGTGGATCTCGGTCGCGCTGCTCGGGATCACGCTCGGCGCGATGAACGGCTTCTTCTACGCCGCGATCGCCCGCCTGCCGCTCGGCGTCGCCGTGACCATCGAGTTCCTCGGCCCATTGCTGCTCGCCGCGGCGCTGTCCCGCCGGGCCGTCGTTCTGGGCTGGGTGGCCCTCGCCCTGGGCGGCATCGCGCTGCTCGGGCTGGATTCCTTCGTGACGGCGGAGGTCCTCGATCCCGTGGGCGTCGCCTTCGTGCTGTGCGCCGGCGCGATGTGGGCGTGCTACATCCTCGCCGGGGCCAAGGCGAGCGCGGCGGTCCCCGGGATGGAGGGCCTCGCCGTCGCCTTCGCGATCGGCGCCGCGGTCAACGCCGTCCCCGGCGCGGTCGGTGCCGCGCACATCGTCACCACGCCCTCGCTTTACCTGCCCGCGCAGCTCACGGGCGTGCTCGGCTCGCTCGTCCCGTATTCGCTCGAGATGCTCGCGCTGCGTCGGCTTTCGCGCCCGGTGTTCGGCGTGCTGCTCAGCCTCGAGCCGGTGTTCGCGTGCCTCGTCGGCTGGATCATGCTCGGTCAAGCGCTGTCGCCGCTGCAGTGGGTGGCGGTCGCGGCCGTGATCGTCGCGACGACGGGCAACACCCTCGGCTCCCGCGGGGATGCGGAGGGGCCGCCGCCGGCGACAGCGACGGCGGTGTGCCGGAGACCCCGGTGGGCATACCGGAGTAGAGCGAAGGGGATACCGGCGGACAACCCCGTGGGCTCCTCTTCGGAAGAGCATCGCGGGGAGACCGCCGACAGCTGGTAGGTCTTGCTGTTGCCCCGGGCTCTGCGGGCCAGGCGCCGATACACCGGACTCCGCCGAAGTGGCCTGCGCGGCCCGATCTCAATGGCACACTGGGCGCGTGGACGCGACGCACGGTGTCGCGGGCGGCGCCGGTGCCGCGCCCGCGGTGCCGACCGATACTCCTTCGCAGCGGAGGAGGAATGCGTGGGGCTTCGGCCTGGGGACGCTGGGTCGGGACATGATCGGCGCCCTCGTCACCATGTTTCTCATGGTCTACCTCACCGAGGTGCTCGACCTCCCCGATTCCACGCTCGGCGCCGTCACGGTAGTGCTCGTGGTCCTACGGCTCTTCGACGCGGTCAACGATCCCGTCATGGGGCTCGTCGTCGACAACACGCGCACGCGCTGGGGGAAGTTCAAGCCGTGGATCGCGGGCGGGGCGCTCCTTTGGGCCCCGGCCACCGTGCTGCTGTTCGCCGACTTCGGGCTCGAGGGAGCGGCGTTCGTCGCCGCGTTCACCGCGTGCTACCTGCTGTGGGAGATCGCGTACACGGTCAACGACATCTCGTTCTACGGCATGGTGCCCTCGCTCTCACGCGCGCAGGACGAGCGCGAACGGATCGGGGTCGTTACCCGGCTGTGCGCGAACATCGGCCTGTTCTCGGTGGTCGTCGGGATCGTGCCGATCACCGACGCGCTCGAAGGGGCCCTCGGCTCGGCACGAGCGGCGTGGCTCGTCTTCGCCGCGGCGCTCGGGGTGATCATGCTCGCCTTCCAATCGATCACCCTCCTCGCGACGCGGCAGCAGGTCGGCGCCGAGGTGCCGCGGCCCACGCGCCTTTCCGAGCTGTTCGGGGTGCTCGCGAAGAACGACCAGCTCATGTGGGTCACCCTCGCGATGTTCTTCTTCATGACCGGCTTTACCGCCACCGCCGGCTTCGGCCTCTACTACTTCACCTACATCTACGGCGACGCCTCGATGTACTCCGTCTTCGCCGCGATCCTCGGCGGCGCTCAGATCCTCGGCCTGCTCACGTTCCCGTGGGTCTCGGCGCGCCGAACGCGCCGGCAGGTGTTCTCCATCGCCTCCATCGCGTGCCTCATCGGCTACGCGGCGTTCGCCGTCGCAGGGGCGTCGATCATCGCCATCGGGGTCGCCGGGGTGCTCATCTTCTTCGGGCAGGCGTACATCCAGCTGCTCATCATGGTGCTCATTGCCGACACCGTCGAGTACGGGCAGTGGAAGCTCGGACGGCGTAACGAGTCGATCACCTTCTCGCTCCAGCCGTTCCTCTACAAGGCGTCGAGCGCGGCCGCGGCGGGGATCATCGGGCTCACGCTCATTGTCTCGGGGATCAACGACGCCGAGGGCCCCGCCGACCTGTCCGCCGGCGGCAGGCTCGCCTTCGAGATCGCGATGTTCGGGGTCCCATTCCTCCTCGTCGCCGCGAGCTGGGCGATGCTCCGCCGCCATTACCGGCTCGACGAGGGGACGTACGCGCGGATCGTCGCCGAGCTCCGCGAACGGGAGGCGATCTGGCATGGGAACTAGACGCGAGCAGGGCGGCGGAGGCGGGCTCGGCGACAACCCGCGGCTGGGCGACATCTACGAGAGCCCGGTCGGCCGCGACGCGATCGACAAGCTCCTCCTCCAGCTCGGCCTCCCTCGCATTATCGTCGACAACGCGCTGGTCGCGCGCCTGCGCCTGCGATCACTCGCGCGCCTCCGCCCCACCCTCGGCCCGGGTATCGCGGACGCCCTCCTCGAGCTCGTCGCGGACCACCCGCAGCGCGGCCGGAACCGCCCCTCGGGCGCAACAAATGTAGACGCGGCGCGCTCCGCCGGGACATCCACCCGGAATGACGACGGAGCCGACTCCTCCCCGGGCGAGTGGTGGCGCACGGCGGTCTTCTACCAGGTCTATCCGCGGTCCTTCTGTGATTCGGACGGAGACGGCATCGGCGACCTCGCCGGAATCACCGCGCGGATCGATCACCTCTATGCCCTCGGCGTCGACTGCCTCTGGCTCTCGCCGATCTTCGATTCCCCCGGCGACGACGCGGGCTACGACGTTCGCGACTACCGCGCGATCGACGCGACGATGGGTACCCTCGCCGACCTCGATGCCCTCGTCGCCGCCTGCCACGAGCGAGGCATGCGGATCATCTGCGACCTCGTGGTCAACCACACCTCCGCCGAGCACGAGTGGTTCCGCCGTGCGCGCGAGGACCCCGACGGCCCGTACGGGAGCTACTACTTCCTGCGCCGCTCGCCGAGGCCGCCGAATAACTGGGCCTCGTTCTTCGGCGGCCCCGCGTGGCGTCGCCTCGACGATGACGGCGACGGCGTCGGCGACGGCGACGGCGCCTGCGACGACGGCGGGGACGCCGCAGGCGGCACAGGCGGCGCCGCCGGCGAAAGACTCTGGGCCCTCCACCTCTTCGGGCCGGGGCAGATGGACCTGGACTGGGCCAACCCCGACGTGCGCGAGGAGGTCGCCGAGATCGTTCGATTCTGGAGGGCGCGGGGAATCGACGGATTCCGCCTCGACGTCATCAACTACGTCTCCAAGCGAGCAGGCTTGCCCGACGGCGATGAGCACCTCGGCGCCCTCTTCGGTTACACCGGCATCGAGCACTACTTCTTCGGCCCTGACCTGCTGCGCCGGCTCGCCGAACTGCGCGAACGCGGTTTCGCGAGGCGCGAATCCGACCCCCCGCCGTCATCCACGGTGAGGGCGAGAAGCTCCGACGGCGAACCGGGGGAGCGGCTGCCGCCCGATCGGGTGGGGGTCATGGTCGGCGAGACCCCGGGCGTGGGCCTGGAGATGGGGCGTCTCTTGACGGCGGGCGAGCCACGCGCCCTCGACCTCACCTTCGATTTCGACGTCCTCGATGCCCCGGGGCGCACCCGCTGGGACGACTACCGCTATCCGCTCTGGTACCTCAAGCGGTTCTCCATCGAGGCGATTCGGCGCCTCGGTCCCGGTGGGGCGTTCGCGCGCTTCCTCGACAACCACGACAACCCGCGGATGCTGTCCAAGGTGCTCGGCGATCGTGACTCCGATCCCGAGCTTCGCGCGGCCGCGGCCAAGGCGCTCGCCGCGATCCAGCTGCTCCTCCCCGGCGCGGCATTTCTCTACCAGGGGCAGGAGATCGCGGCGATCGATCAACGCTTCGACTCGATCGGGGAGCTGCGCGACATCGAATCGCTGCGCCGCTTCGAGGAACTGCGCGCGGCGGGGAAGAGCGAGGAGGAGGCGTTCGCGACGGTGCTGCCCGGTGCGCGCGACCACGCGCGGGCACCGATGCGTTGGGAGCCGGGGGAGGGGCGGGGCTTTTCGCTCGTGCCGGGCGCAGCGCCGTGGCAGCCGGGCGCGGAGGACGCGCCGGGGTTCACGGTCGCCGAGCAGGCGGGGGTGGCGGGCTCGGTCCTCGAGTTCCACCGCGAGCTGGTCGCGCTGCGGCGGCGGGCTGCCTTCGCACGTGGCGGAATCGAGTTCGTGACGCCGCGCTCGCGGAAGTACTTCGGCTGGGTGCGGCGCTGCGGCGACACCGGGGGTGCGGGCGGCATTTCAGGAGAGAGCGGAGCCACAGAAGGCGGGGCCGAGGCCTACCTCGTCGAGGTCAACCTCACGGCGCGCCGCATCCGCGTCCCGCGGCGGGCGAGGAACCGCGCAGGCTCGTCGCTCGGCCCCTTCGAGGTGAGGATCACCGCCCTCGAGGAGTGAGCGAGGAGTGAGCACGGCCCCGTTTCGCCGATATAGACAGAGCGGTCTACACTAGACAAGTCTGTCTAACCCTTAGGAATGGGAGGAACCGTGACGGCATCTGCCCCTGCCGCGACGCACGAGCTCTCGCACCTCGACGCCCTTGAGGCCGAGTCCGTCCACATCTTCCGAGAGGTCGCCGCGCAGTTCGAGCGGCCCGGGATGTTGTTCTCCGGAGGCAAGGACTCCGTTGTCATGTTCCACCTGGCGCGCAAGGCCTTCTGGCCCGCGCCGATGCCGTTCCCGCTGATGCACGTCGATACCGGCCACAACTTCGACGAGGTCATCGAGTATCGCGACCGCGTGGTCGCCGAGACCGGCACGCAGCTCCTCGTCTCGTCTGTCCAGGACGACATCGACGCCGGCCGGGTCGTCGAGGACACGAGCCCTGGCGCCTCGCGCAACCGCCTGCAGACCACCTCCCTCCTCCGCGGAATCCAGGAGAATCGCTTCGACGCGGTCTTCGGCGGCGCCCGCCGCGACGAGGAAAAGGCCCGCGCCAAGGAGCGCGTCTTCTCGTTCCGCGACGCCTTCGGCTCGTGGGACCCGCGCGCGCAGCGCCCCGAGCTGTGGAGCCTCTACAACGGCAAGCACCGCCGCGGCGAGCACATCCGCGTGTTCCCGCTGTCCAACTGGACCGAGCTCGACATCTGGCAGTACATCGAGCGCGAGGACATCGACCTCCCGCCGATCTACTACGCCCACGAGCGCGAGGTCGTCGAGCGCGACGGCATGCTGCTCGCCAACACCCGCTTCCTCAAGCTCTACGAGGGCGAGGAGTTCCACACCGAGACCGTGCGCTTCCGCACCGTCGGCGATGCCACGTGCACCGGCGCCGTCGAGTCCACCGCGTCCACGAACGCCGAGGTCGTCGCCGAGGTCGCCGCGACCCGGGTCACCGAGCGCGGCGCCACCCGCGCCGACGACCGCATTTCCGAGGCCGGCATGGAAGACCGCAAGAAGGAGGGCTACTTCTGATGACCACGACAGCCACAGGCCTCTCCGCCCCCGTCGGCCTCGACGAGGAAGCGGACCTCCTCCGCATCGCCACCGCCGGCTCCGTCGACGACGGGAAGTCCACCCTCATCGGCCGCCTGCTCTTCGACTCGAAGGCGATCTTCGAGGACCAGCTCGCCTCGGTCGAGGCCACCTCGCAGAAGGCCGGCGACGAGTACACGAACCTCGCGCTGCTCACCGACGGTCTCCGCTCGGAGCGCGAGCAGGGCATCACCATCGACGTCGCTTACCGCTACTTCTCGACGCCGAAGCGTAAGTTCATCATCGCCGACACCCCTGGCCACGTGCAGTACACGCGCAACATGGTCACCGGCGCCTCGACCGCCGACGTCGCGATCATCCTCATCGACGCGCGCAAGGGCGTGCTCGAGCAGACCCGCAGGCACGCGTACCTGTCCTCGCTGCTCGGCATCCCCAACCTCATCGTCTGCGTCAACAAGATGGACCTCGTCGACTACGACGAATCGACGTTCGAATCCATCCGCACCGATTTCCTCGCGTTCTCCGAGAACCTTTCGGTGGGCCGCATCGACTTCGTACCGATCAGCGCGCTCAAGGGCGACAACGTGGTCACCAAGGCCGCCGAGACGCCCGGCGCGGTCGACGAGATGCCCTGGTACGACGGCCCGACCATGATCGAGCTGCTCG
>NZ_DAINST010000089.1:2621-10951 GCF_036741115.1 Dietzia sp. | reverse complement strand
GCGACATCAACCGCGACACCGTCGACTTCCAGCCGAACTACGACGGCAAGACCACCGAGCCGACGGTCCTGCCCTCGCGCGTGCCGAACCTGCTCATCAACGGTTCGAGCGGCATCGCGGTGGGCATGGCCACGAAGATGCCGCCGCACAACCTCGGCGAGGTCGCCGATGCCATCTACTGGTGCCTCGACAACCCCGAAGCGGACGACGAGACCACTCTCGCCGCCTGCATGGAGCGGATCAAGGGCCCGGATTTCCCGACGCAGGGCTTCATCGTCGGCGAGCAGGGGATCCGCGATGCCTACACCACGGGGCGTGGCTCGATCCGCATGCGCGGCAAGACCTCCATCGAGGAGGAGAACGGCCGCACGGTCATCGTCATCACGGAGCTGCCCTACGAGGTCAACCCGGACAACATGATCGAGTCGATCGCCATTCAGGTGCGCGATGGCAAGATCGCCGGCATCGCGAAGATCGAGGACCACTCCTCGGACCGCGTGGGCATGCGCATCGTTGTCACGCTCAAGCGCGACGCGGTGGCGAAGGTCGTGCTCAACAACCTCTACAAGCACTCCTCGCTGCAGACCTCCTTCGGCGCCAACATGCTGTCGATCGTCGACGGCGTCCCGCGCACCCTCCGCCTCGATCAACTGATCCGCCTCTACGTGGCGCACCAGATAGAGGTCATCGTGCGGCGTACGCGCTACCTCCTCGACGAGGCCGAGCGCCGGGCCCACATCCTGCGCGGCCTGGTCAAGGCGCTCGACGCGCTCGACGAGGTCATCGCGCTCATCCGCCGCTCGCCGACGGTCGACGACGCCCGCCAGGGTCTCATCGATCTCCTGGATATCGACGCGGACCAGGCGCAGGCCATCCTCGACATGCAACTCCGCCGCCTCGCGGCCCTCGAGCGGCAGAAGATCATCGACGAGCTCGCCGAGATCGAGAAGACGATCGCCGACCTCAAGGACATCCTCGACCGCCCCGAGCGCCAGCGGCAGATCGTCGCCGACGAGCTCGCCGAGATCGTGGGCAAGTACGGCGACGAGCGGCTCACGCAGATCGTGCCGGCAGACGGGGACGTCACGGACGAGGACCTCATCGCGCGCGAGGACGTGGTCGTCACCATCACGGAGACCGGCTACGCGAAGCGCACCCGCACGGACCTGTACCGCTCGCAGAAGCGCGGCGGCAAGGGCGTGCGCGGCGCGGAGCTCAAGCAGGACGACATCGTCCGCCATTTCTTCATCTCCTCCACCCACGACTGGCTCCTCGTGTTCACGACGAAGGGCCGTGTGTACCGGCTCAAGGCTTACGAGCTTCCCGAGGCCAACCGCACGGCGCGCGGGCAGCACATCGCTAACCTCCTCGAGTTCGGTCCCGAGGAGCGCATCGCCAGCATCATCCGGATCAAGGGCTACGACGACGCCCCGTACCTCGTGCTCTCCACGAAGAACGGCCTGGTCAAGAAGACGGACCTGGAGAAGTACGACTCTCCCCGCTCCGGCGGGCTCATCGCGGTCAACCTGCGTGACGGCGACGAGCTCATCGGCGCGGCCCTCGCCTCCGCGGACGACGACATCCTGCTCGTCTCCGCCGAGGGCCAGTCGATCCGCTTCCATGCGTCCGATGACGTGCTGCGGCCCATGGGGCGCGCGACGTCCGGCGTCATGGGCATGCGGTTCAACGACGGCGACCACCTGCTCTCCATGCAGGTCGTCCGCGCGGAGTTCGACGAGGACGACCTGTTCCTCCTCGTGGCCACGGAGAAGGGCTACTCGAAGCGCACGTCGCTGTCCGAGTACTCGGCGCAGAACCGCGGTGGCAAGGGCGTGCTCACGGTCCAGTACGACAAGAAGCGCGGCAAGCTGGTCGGAGCGCTGATCTGCGAGCTCGCCGACGAGCTGTACGCGATCACGTCCTCGGGCGGCGTGATCCGCACGCTGGCCAAGCAGGTGCGCAAGGCGGGCCGACAGACCAAGGGTGTCCGCCTGATGAACCTCGCGGACGGCGATAGCCTGTTGGCAATCGCACGCAACGCGGACGAGCCCGATGTCGACGAGCAGCTCGAGCTCGACGGCGACGGTTCCGGCAAGAAGTAGGAGTTCGGATGAGCGAAACGCCGAAGGGTCCCTCGGGGACGGCTGGGGCCGAATCCCGCACGAGGTCGTTCAATGCCAGCGAGGGCGGCCCGGGCGGGGTGTCCAGCGCCCCGGCCGCAGGGGCCGCGGGGGCTCCCGGGCCCGTCGTCGCCCAGTCGCGGCGCGTGCGGCGCGGGCCGCTGCAGTCGACCGTGATCCTGCGGCGCATCGACCCGTGGAGCGCGTTCACGACGATCCTGTCGCTGATGTTCGCCCTGTTCGTCATCTGGATGGTCGCCGTGGGCGTGCTCTACCTGCTGCTGTCCGGCATGGGCGTGTGGGACCGACTCGGTGGCGCGCTCTCCGACGTGGTCGGCGATGGTTCCGCCTCGGTCGTGGGGCTCGGGAACATCCTGCTCTACGCCGCCGGCGTGGGCCTGCTCAACGTGGTGCTTTGGTCGATTCTCGCCACCATCGGGGTCTTCATCTACAACCTGTCGGCCGGCTTTACCGGCGGCGGGATCCAGGTGACTCTCGCCGACCGCGACCGGCAGTGATGCCGTTGCCGGCGGCCCCCGCGGAGGGCCGCCGGCGGCGGGGCAGAGGCGATT
This sequence comes from Dietzia sp., assembly GCF_036741115.1. Taxonomy (NCBI): domain Bacteria; kingdom Bacillati; phylum Actinomycetota; class Actinomycetes; order Mycobacteriales; family Dietziaceae; genus Dietzia; species Dietzia sp. The sequence continues at coordinate 8,259 of NZ_DAINST010000089.1, read as the reverse complement.
TGGTTTCGGCAGATAGCGTCCGGTAGATTAATCGCTTGTTGCACGGTACGTCCGCGCACGGGCCTATAGCTCAGGTGGTTAGAGCGCCAAACTGATAATTTGGAGGTCGGAGGTTCAAGTCCTCCTAGGCCCACCAGCCAAAAGGCGCCGGTATCGCACTCGTTGCGGGCCGGCGTTTCGGCTAATGGGGAGTGCTAGTTCCCCGCGCGGGGCCTTAGCTCAGTTGGTAGAGCGCTGCCTTTGCAAGGCAGATGTCAGGGGTTCGAATCCCCTAGGCTCCACAAAAGTAGATTCCCCGGCCCGGGTGTGGGCCGGGGAATTTTTTATGCGCCGTTCGGTAGCTCGTCCGCGGCTGTGGGCGGCTCGGCTACCTTTGTGTCCATGGATCAGCGCGCCGAGAGCCGGGAGTTCCTCATGACCCGGCGGGCAAAACTTACTCCCGCCGACGCGGGCCTCCCGGATTTCGGCGGCACCCGCCGCGTCCCCGGCCTGCGCCGCGAGGAGGTCGCCCTGCTCGCCGGAATCAGCGCCGAGTACTACACGCGCCTCGAGCGCAATGGCCTCGCCGGCATCTCCGACGGGATCCTCGACGCGCTCGTGCGCGCGCTCCAGCTCGACGCCGCCGAGCGCGAGCACCTCTTCGACCTCGCCCGGGCTGCGGGCCCCGCGCCGAAATCGCTGCGCAAGGCGCCAGGGGAGGTCTCCGATAGCCTCCGGCGCCTGTTGGACGGGATGACGGCGGCGCCGGCCTTTATCCGCAACGGGCGCCTCGATATCTTGGCGATCAATCCGCTCGGCGAGCTTCTCTACTCCGAGGTGTTCGAGGGCGACGAGCGACCGGTGAACCTCGCGCGCTTCTGCTTCCTCTCTGACGGCGCCCATCGGCTGTATCCGGACTGGGAGAAAGCCGCGGAGATCACGGTCGCGCTGCTCCACACCGAGGCCGGGCGCTACCCAGACGATGACCGCCTCGCGGAGCTGGTCCGCGAGCTCTCCGCGCGCTCGGACGTGTTCCGGACGCTGTTCGCGCGGCACGACGTGCGGCTGCATCAGAGCGGTTACAAGGATTTTCGCCACCCGGAGGTCGGCGATCTCCACCTGAGCATGGACGCTCTGCAGGTCTCGGCCCAGGCGGGCCTGACCTTCACGGCGTACAGCGCCGAGCCAGGCACGCCTTCCGAGCCGCGGATGCGGCGCCTCGCCGAGATGGCGCAGGGGGCGCGCGCCGCGCATTGACGCCGCTGGTCTGGGCGCGCCCGGCGGCACGACAAGCTGCCCGGCGCTTCTGCACGGGGAAACGTCCCATTGCACGCGCTTAGGAGGGTGTGCAAAGGGACGTTTCCCCGTGCAAAGGCGATCGGCACTGTCGAGGGGCCCACGGCCGCTGCCGATTCGGGGGCCTGCGGAGTCGGCGAACTCCTCGATGATTGCGATTGCCAGCCGATGCGGCGCCAGCCAGCGGTGCGTTCTCCGGCTCTCCGGGCCGCCGAGAGAGCGGGCCGGGCGGCGCGGCCCGCTACCGGGAGGTTTGCACGGCGTTCCGCCGGTTTGCATGAGCTTAGGAAGTCGTGCAAACGGGATTAACCTCGTTCAAACTCCGAAAAAGGGTCGTGCAAACACGCGGCACCTCGTGCAAACCACGGAGGAGGCTGGACCGGAGGCGAGCTGAAGAATGCCCGCGCCCCGCGCCTACTTCCCGCTGTACACCGGGAACGCGGCGCTCCCCCCGTAGTCCCTGTCGTCGAGACTCCGCAGCGCGGTCATGTCCTCGTCCGAAATGACGAAGTCGACCTCAGCGTTCGAGCGCATGTGCTCCGGGTTCGCCGTCTTAGGCAGCGAAACCGTCCCGAGCTGGAGCGTGTAGCGAATGCACAGCTGCGGCACGGTGACCTCGTACTTCTCGGCCATCGCCTGCACGTCGGCATTGTCGAGGATCTCGCCGTGCGCGATCGGCGAATAGGCCTCGACGAGGATGCCCTTGTCCGAACAGTAGGACAGGAGCGAGGTCGGGGTGTTGCCCGCGTGCACCAGCAGCTGGTTCACGTGAGGCGTGACCTCGGCGGTCTCGAGCAGCGCGTCGACATCGGATTCGAGGAAGTTCGACACCCCGATCGTCCGGATCTTGTCCGCGGCGTGCGCCTCCTCGAGCGCCTTCCATGCCTGGCGGTTGCCTTCGGAGTAGTCGCCTTCGCGGAACTCGTCCCACGGCTGCGGCGAGTGGATCAGCATCAGGTCGACGTAGTCGAGCCCCATGGTCTCGAGGGACTTGTCGATCGCCGCCACCGCGCCCTCGTAATCCTTGATCTCCGCGGCGAGCTTCGTGGACACGAAGAGCTCCTCGCGGGGCACCGACGCCGAGCGCACGCCCTCGCCGACGCCGAGCTCGTTCCCGTAGGCCTGCGCGGTATCGATGTTGCGATAGCCGATCTCGACCGCGGCGCGGACGGCCTCCGCGGCCTTGTCGTCGTCGATAAACCAGGTCCCGAGCCCGAGCTTGGGGATGGGTGTTCCGCCGGTCAGCGTGTAGGTCTCGTCGAAAATTGTCATCGTCGTCTCTAACCTCGTATTTCTCTCTACTCTCGCGATCAGTTGTCTTCGCTCAGCTGCCCGTACTGCTCGTCGCTCACCGGCTCGAGCCACTCGTTGCGCACGTCCTCGCCCGGGGTAACGAACGCCAGGTGGCTGAACCACGAATCGGCCTTCGCCCCGTGCCAGTGCTTGATGCCGGCGGGCACGCGGATCGCCGTTCCGGGCACCATGCTCACGGCGGCCTCGCCCTCGGCCTGGTACCAGCCGGAACCGGCGGTGCACAGGAGGATCTGGTCCCCGCCGCCGTTGGTGCCGTGATGGATGTGCCAGTTGTTTCGGCACGACGGCTCGAAGGTCACGTTGGACACGGGAACGGTGCCGTCAGTAAGAGGCGCGAGGTAACTCTGGCCGATGAAGTACTCGGCGAAGGCATCGTTGGGCTCGCCGGTGGGGAACATCTGGTCGTAGACGTTGTCGCTGTCGCTCATTCTCACTCCTTCACAGACGTGGCGCTGTGGGCGTGTACCCGCACACGCTTCCACGCTATGCCGAGCGCGGGGAACGTGGCAGTCCCTGCCGGTACCCCTTAGCCGCCGGGCCTGGCTGGCCGCAGGTAATGCGCATTCGATGTGGGGTAAGCGCCGGTCGGCTAGACGGGGCCCACCCAGAGCTTGCCCACCCAGAGCTTGCCCACCCGGGGCTCGCACGCCCACAGCTTGTACTCCTGGATGACGGCGCACGTTGCGACCCAAATGGCGGCCGCCCGACGAGAGGAGAAAGTATGAGCGAGCAGAACTCCGAGCAAAATAGCGGCTGGACCGGCGGGAAGAGCGCCTTCGGCGACTTCGCCCCCGGCATCGTGCACTACACCGACAAGGTCCTCTTCGACGAGGTGTGGGAGCGCGAAGGGCTGTCCAAGCGGGACCGGAGCCTGGTGACCATCTCTGCGCTCACCGCGCTGGGGAAGATGGATCAGCTGCGGTTCCACCTCGCATTCGCCAGGGAGAACGGGGTCACGGACGACGAGCTCGAGGAGGCGCTGTTGCAGCTCGCGTTCTACTCGGGCTGGCCCAGCGGCATGGGGGCGACGTCGATTCTCAAGGAGATCGTCGAGAGCGAGGACTGAGGCGCCACCGCGCCCGCGGCCTCCGCAGTCAGGGTCGGGAGGGCATCTCCGCCAGGATCCACTCAGCCAGTGGCACCGAGAACCCCGGGTTCTGGCCGGTGTAGAGGTTCCCGTCGACCACCACATACGGGCGCAGCGGCATGAGCTTCTTCGAGTACTCGATCCCGACGGAGACGAGCGCGTCCTGGAGGTACCACTTCGCCTTCCAGCCGAACGGGTTGAGCCGCTCCTCGACGTTGGAGAGCGCCGTGATTCGGCGGCCGGCGAAGGCGTTGGAGCCGTCGGGCTTCTTCGCCGCGAGCATGGCCGCGGGGGAGTGGCACACGAGCTCGAGCGGGCGGCCGGACTCGAGGCGGCGGCTGAGCAGCGCGCCGGAGACGGCGTCGTCGGCGAGGTCCTGCATGGGGCCGTGGCCGCCGGGGATCGCGATGGTGATCTCCCAGCCGGCCTCCCGGAGGATCCGGTGGGGCTAGGCGAGCTCCTCGGCCCAGTACCCGGCCGGGTGCTCGGTCCCGTCCTTGAGCGTCCAGTGATCGGCGGCGGAGACGACGAAGAGCGCGGTGGTCATCGGAGGTCTTTCCGGCGTGCGGCGGTCGCGGTCGGAGTTGACGCTACGCGCGAGAGGAACTCCTCGGCGCCGTCGACCACGGCGCGGTATCGCGGACCGGCGAAGACGTCGAAGCCGTGATTCGCGGCCGGGAACTCTACATATGTGACGGCGGAGGGCGAACCCGCCCGGAGGTCCCGGACCAGGTCGCGGGCGCTGCGCACGGAGATGAAGCTGTCGTGGCCGCCGTGCACCACGAGGACCGGAGGCGCTGCGCTCGCCGGGTAATCCGCGGGCAGCGACGACGGCTCCTCGCCCCGCGCGCCGCCGTAGTAGCGGCCGTAGTATCCGTACAGCCCGATAGCGCCCGAAACCCGTGTGTCCGCGCCCTCGAAGCCGGGCTGGAACTCCGGACGGTTCCCGGTGAGCGCGCACATCGCCGCGATGTGGCCGCCCGCGGAGCTCCCGGCCACGGCGAGGGTGTCGCCCCCGGCGCCGAGCTCCGCCGCGTGCTCGCGGACCCATGCGATCGCCCGCTTGGCATCAATCAGGTGCCCAGGAAAACCCGTCGTCGGCCGCAGCGCGTAGTTCGCCGAGACGACCACCCACCCGGCCTGCGCCATCCGGTACCACAGGTGCCGGGACTCGAAATGCTTGTCACCGCCACTGAATCCGCCGCCGTGGAAATAGACGAGGACCGGCGCGCCGGGCGGCGTGGATCGGTGGCGGTAGACGTCGAGGCGATGGGCACGTCCGCCGTCAGGGGAGTAGGGCAGGTCGCGCCGGCGCTCGACCCCGCGCGGGCGCAGCGGCAGCGGGAGCAGCGCGGACCACGATGCGCGGCGGGCACCGGCCGGGAGTCCTACCTCGCGCGCGACGATCGCCCGGTCGCGGACCGTCCGCACGTAGACGAGGAGGAAGCCCGCGGTGACGGCGCACGCCGCCCCCGCCCCGAGCCAGCGGCCCGGCGCGCCGGAGTCGTCGATGGCGAGAGCCCGCACCATGGGGATCGCGAACACGACGAGCAGGACGAGCGGGATCTCGTTCGCCGCGACGGAGAGGAGGAACGCGGCGCGCGCGAGCGGAACCGGGCGCATCGGCGGCCGCAGCGCCGCCGCCACGAGCATGGCCCACACCGCGATGCTGATCCAGTAGCCGATCGACATCGACGCTCCTCGCTTCCCGGTCGGGAATGGTTGGGGGATGTCGCCAATTCTCGCCGCTCGGCCGGGAGCCGGGGCGGGATCGGGGAACCAGCCGCGGGAATCTAGAACACGTTCTAGTATTTCGGGCATGAACAGCGCCGAAGACCAGGGCCCGAACGCCGAAACCGCCGACCCCGGTACCGCCGGTTCTGGCAACACTGCGCCGGAGACCGTCGACGTCCTCGTCCTCGGCAGCGGCGTCGCCGGGATCTGCGCGGCGATCGAGGCGCG
>NZ_DAINST010000089.1:0-2611 GCF_036741115.1 Dietzia sp. | reverse complement strand
GCGCGAGGCCGGCGGGCCGGACACTAATGTCCTCGTTCTCGAGGGGGCTTCGGGTCCCGGCGGCGCGTCGGCGCAGTCGGGTGGCGAGATCTACCTCGGCGGCGGCACCTCGACCCAGCAGGCCGTCGGCATCGAGGACTCGGTCGAAGATATGCGCGCGTTCCTCGAGGCCGCGCTCGGCCCCAATGCGGACGCCGAGAAAATCGCCGACTACTGCGAGAACGCCGTCGAGCACCACGATTGGCTCCTCGCCCACGGCCTCGAGTTCCACCACGAGGTGTGGGACGAACCCACGTGGATGCCGAGCACCGAGGTCGGCCTCATGTGGATGGGCGAGCGCTCGAAGCCCTTCGCCGACATCGCCCGGCCCGCCGCGCGCGGGCACAGGCCGCCGCAGGGGATGTTCGCCGGCGAAACGCTCATGGCGCGACTCCTCGACGCCGCCCGCGCGGCGGGGGTCGAGATCCGCACCGAGATCAAGGCGCGGGAGCTTCTCGTCGAGGCCGGGGAGCCCGGGGAGTTCGGCTCCGCCGGGGGAGCGCCGCGGGTGGTCGGCGTCCGCGCGACGAACTTCGGCTCGCCCTTGGAATTCCGCGCCTCCGCCGTCGTCATCGCCACGGGAGGGTTCGTCGACAACGAGCGGATGCTCGAGCAGTGGGCGCCGCAGCAGGTGGGCAAGGGCAAGGTCACCGACGGGCACAGCGACGGCTCGGGCATCGAGATGGCCATGCGCGTGGGCGCTGCCGTGCGGCGCATGCACCAGACCGAGACCGCGCTGCCCGTTGCGGCCCCACTGGTGGCGAACGGTTTTCTCGTTGACGGCGACGGCCGCCGATTCATCAACGAAGACCGGTATCCGGGGCTCTATTCGCACCGCGCCGTGCACCACCGGCCGGGACCGACGTGGATCATCGTGGACGAGGACATCGTCGACGCCGTCCCCGACACCGAGCTGTGGGGAATGCGGCCCACGTATGTCGCCGAGACCATCGAGGAGCTCGCGCGCGAGTGCGGTCTGCCGGAGCGCGCGCTGGCCGAATCGCTCGCCGAGTACAACGACGATGCCGCCGCTGGGGTGGACCGGGCGTTCGGCAAGGACCCGCGGTTCCTCAAGCCGTTGTCCTCGCCGTACGGCGCCTACGCCACGGGCAACGGGATGCGCAAGGGCCTAATGGGCGCCGAGTCCAAGCCGCAGGGCTTTACCCTCGGCGGGCTCCACACCGACCTCGAGTCGCGCGTCCTCGATCTCGCAGGTCGACCCGTGCCCGGGCTGTTCGCAGCCGGGCGTGCTACTCATGGAATGCATGGCGAGGGCTACATTTCCGGCACGTCCCTCGGCGACGGCTCCTTCTACGGACGGCGCGCGGGCCGGGGTGCGGCGGGGAAGTAAGCGACATGAGCGAGTCCACCACGGGTGATCCAGAAGCCACGAAGAGCGGCGCCGGGAAGGGTCTTGGTTCGGGGTCCGGGCAGGGGTCCGGGGACGATTCTGGGCAGGCCGAGGGCCACGGCTCCGGGCAGGCCCCACGGCGCCCCCACGCCGTTGCCGGCGCCGGGGATCCGCAGCTCGCCGACGCGAAGAGCCGCCTCGGCGAGAGCTTCGAACCCTTCGAGATCAGCGTCACCCAGGGCACGGACACCGCGCTCGACGATGCCGGCGAGCAGATGCGCCGACTCCGCGATGCGCTCACGGGGATCGGCGAGAGCGGGGCAGAGCTCGGCGAGATCGCCGAGCTCCTCCGCCGGGCCGCGGACCTCGCGGAGGCACAGGCGCCGAGCGATCCCGAGAAGCTCGCCACACAATGGCGCAAGGGCGGGCCCGGCGCGAGGCGCACCAATCCCGTCGGCGGCCCCGAGAACGTCATCGCCCCGCCGCTCACCGTCGTCGGCCACGACGACGGGCGGGTCACATCGCGGGTCGCCCTCGGCATCCCGTACCAGGGTCCTCCTGGCTGCGTGCACGGCGGGATCAGCGCGCTGCTCCTCGACCACCTCTTCGGCCACGCGAACTTCTGGGCCGGCTATTCGGGCATGACGGCGCACTACGAGCTCGACTACCGCAAGCCCACGCCGCTTCTCAAGCCCCTGGACCTCACCGCATGGGTCGAGAGCTCCGAGGGCCGCAAGATCTGGGTGCGCGCGAGCATCGAATGCGAGGGCGAGCTCTGCGTCGAGGCCCGCGCGCTGTTCATCAAGGCGCATGTGCCGCTGCCGGGGCGAGACGAGACCGCCCTCGGCGAGGAGCGCTAGGCCTCTGCCCCGAGGGCGCAGTCGACCGCCGCGCGCGGAGGAGCGCCCAGCGGGTTTAGTCGATCTCGGCGTTGCCGGAGCACGCCGAGTACGCCGCGGTGCTGCCCGGGATCTCCGGCGCGATGTTCCCGAGGGAGGCCCACGGGGTATCGCCTGAGATCAACGCGCTGTTGTGGTGCCCGCTAAGAGTCCATTCGATGGTCCCGGCGCCGGTGGAGGCCTGCTTGTAGCTGTCGATATCGGGAAACAGGCCGCCGACGCCGACCCCGCCGAAGACGACCTCGCCCGTGGCGTTCGTGTCGATGTTCTTCCACTGGACGAGGAGATCCGCACTCGAGCTGAGCCCACCGGAGGACTCGAC
>NZ_DAINST010000088.1:0-11616 GCF_036741115.1 Dietzia sp. | reverse complement strand
TCGACCGGGAGTCCGGCGATTGGCGCACCTTCCGCACCGACCGCATCGCCGAGGTCGAGGACTTCGGCCCGGCACGCGAGGTCGGGCCCGAGCCTGAGGTCGGCGAGGACGAGAAGCCCACGCGCTCAATCCGCGCCGAGATCCCCGCGGCCTCGGCGTGGTTCACCGGCACGTTCCCATTCCGGGAGATCGACTGGAGAGCGGACGGTTCCGCCGAGGTGACGATCGACTACTACAAGGACTCGTGGCTTCGGCGCTTCCTCCTCGGCAACGCCGCGCACCTGCGGCCGCTCGACGAGGACGCCCTGCGAGGCGTCGCCGACGAGGCGGAGTCCGCGCTTGCGCGCTACTCGAAGAGGAGCTGAACCGAGGTCTGCCGCGCCACGTGAGGGGCGACCGGACTAGCGGTGGGGGCGGTGCCCCTGGGCGCCGCAGAGGACCGGCTCTGTCTTGCACTTCCCCGGAAGTTCACGTGGAATCCGCTGTGCGGTCACTGAATCGGATTGACCACCGGCTTGCCACGTTCTTACTCTTGAACGAGCTTCACTGTGACGCGATCCGCTCCGCCCCCGGCACAACCCGGCGGGCGAGGACTGCGGGCCGAATCCGCCGCTCACGCTGCCCGGCGACCCGGGCTCCGGCGGGTACTATGGCGCATTGAAACGGAAAGAAACGGAAGGTATTCCCCATGGGAGCCATACAGCCCTGGCACTGGATCATCCTCATCGTGGTCGTGCTCCTCCTCTTCGGCTCGAGGAAGCTCCCCGATGCAGCCCGCGGGCTCGGTCGCTCGATGCGCATTTTCAAGTCCGAGGTCAAGGAAATGCACAACGACGGCAAGGAGAGCGAGCAGCAGGCGCTCCCGCCCAACGTGCAGCAGGATCCGGCGAACCAGCAGTTCCAGCAGTACGCACAGCCGCAGGCGCCGCAGCAGGGGTACGCACAGCAGGCCCCCGCGCAGCAGAATTTCCAGCAGCCCGCCCAGGCTCCGCAGCAAGGGTACGGCCAGCAGGGTTACGCGCCGCAGCCCGGCCAGGCGCCGCAGCAGGCATATGGCCAGCAGGGTTACTCGCCGCAGCCCGGCCAGTTCCAGCAGCCCGCCCAGGCGCCGCAGCCGGGATACAGCCAGCAGGGCTATGCGCAGCAGCCCAACAACACAGCAGCAGGCGCTCCCCAGGATGGCTACGCCCAGCCGCAGGCGCCCCTGCAGGATCCGCAGCAGGGCGGCCGGCACGGCTACCCGAGCGGGCAGAACCAGTAGCACTTTCCGCGCGGTCGCCGCGGCGTCGCCCGTCCGTCCAGTCCAAGGCTGCGGCGGCCGGGCTGGACGCCCGACTGGGCGACACATAGGAACGATAGGGGAGCGATGAGCGACACCGGGGTCATGCCCGTCGGTCCGGCGAACGGAGCGACCGGCCCGGTTCCCCAGGGTGCGCCGGGGCAGCAGCAAGGACAGCAACACCAGGCGCCGCACGGCGGCAGCACCGGCGAGAAGAACGAGAAAAAGAGGCGGCGCAAGAAAAAGCCCGCGGACGGCGCCATGCCGATCATGGAGCACGTCTACGAGTTCCGCCGCCGTCTGCTCATCGCCGTGGGCGCGCTCGTGCTCGGCTCGATCCTCGGCTTCGCCTGGTACCAGTACTCGGTCGGGCCGATCGGCTCCCTCGGCCACATCCTCACGGGGCCGTACTGCTCCCTCCCTGAATCGGCCAGGGCCAACTTCGACAATTCCGGCGAGTGCCGCCTCCTCGCCACCGGTCCCTTCGAGCAGTTCATGCTCCGCCTCAAGGTGTCGATCACCGCGGGCGCCGTGCTCTCGTGCCCGGTGTGGCTCTATCAGATCTGGGCGTTCATCGTCCCGGGACTGCACAAGAAGGAGCGTGCCTACGGCAGGGTCTTTACCATCCTCGCCGCGCTGCTCTTCGTCATCGGCGCGGTCACCGCGTACATCGTGGTCGCACATGCGCTGTCCTTCCTGCTCTCCGTCGGCAACGACGTGCAGGTCACAGCGCTCTCGGGCAGCGAGTACTTCAACTTCGTCATCTACCTCCTGCTCATCTTCGGCGTGAGTTTCGAGATCCCCCTTCTCATCGCCATGCTCAATGTCGTGGGGATCCTCCGGTACGAGCACCTCAAGAAGTCGCGCCGCGGGATCATCGTCGCGATCTTCGCCCTCGCCGCCGTCATCTCCCCGGGCTCGGACCCGTTCTCGATGCTCGCGCTCGCCGTCGCCGTCTGCTTCCTCGTCGAGGTGGCTACCCAGTTCGCGCGCATCAACGACAAGCGGAGGGGGAGGAAGGCCGCCGAATGGGAAAACCTCGACGACACAGAAGCGTCCTCGATCGACTCCGCCACCGCCATCGGGCCGTCCTCGGCGTTGGGCGGGACCACCGGGATCGGAAGCTCCGGGCCCGTGTCGGGCAGCCCCACTCCGGGCGGCACATCGATCTCGGTGGCCTCCGATCACATGGGTACGAGCGGGCTAGGGCAGGCGCAAGCGCCGAGCCAGTACCCGAATCAGTACCCGGGCCAACAGACAGGCCAGGGCCTCGGTGTCGGCGGCTCCGCACCGCTCCCTCCGCCGAGCGCCGGCGGCTCCCCCCAGGGCGGGGGCGGGTCGCTGCCCCCGAGCAACTACGACGACGTCCTGTAGGGCCTCCGAGGCCCCGCAAGCTCTCTATGTCCGATCGTCTCCGCAGCAGCACGCGAAGAGCCGCGGACGGATAGGCACGCACATGAGCTCCCAGACCGGCCGGAAGCACGGAGAATCGCAGCAAGCCCAGTGCGGAGAGAACCTGCCCGCGCCAAGCGGAGAAGCTGGCGTGGCTGCAGGCGGAGCGAAGAACGGCGCCACAGCCACCGATGCTCCGGTCCGTCCCTTGCTCGCCTCGTTCCTCGCGGCCTCGAACGTGCGGCCCGATACCTTCCAGCAGGCCGCATTCGACGCGCTCGACGACGAAAAGAACGTCCTCGTCTCCGCGCCGACGGGATCGGGCAAGACCCTCATCGGCGAGTATGCCGCGCACCGGGCACTGTCGCGGGGCGGAATCTGCGTGTACACCACCCCGATCAAGGCGCTGAGCAATCAGAAGTACCGCCAGTTCCGGGCCCGTTTCGGCGCCGACTCCGTCGGACTGCTCACCGGCGATCATTCGATCAACCCGGACGCCGACGTCATCGTCATGACCACCGAGGTGCTCCGGAACATGATCTACGCCGAGGCGCCCGTCCTCGAGCGCCTGTCGTGCGTCGTCATGGACGAGATCCACTACCTCGGCGACCGTTCTCGCGGCGTGGTGTGGGAGGAGATCATCCTCACCCTGGCCACACGCGTCCAGCTCCTCGGTCTCTCGGCGACGGTGTCGAACGCCGGCGAACTCGGGGAGTGGCTCTCGAGCGTGCGCGGCGAGACCGAGGTGATCACGAGCGACGTCCGCCCCGTGCCTCTACGCCACATGCTCCTGCGCGACGGCGAGCTCGTCCCGGTCTCGGAGTCCATCTACCGATCGGAGCGCGGCGGCTCAGACGGATACCACGACCGCCGGGTGGCGGGTAAGGGCCGTCCCCTGTGGGCCAAGCGCCAGGAGACCATCGAGGCCCTCGACGACGAGGACCTGCTCCCCGCCATCTACTTCATCTTCTCCCGCGCGGGGTGCGACGGAGCGGTCGAGCAGATGCGCCGAAGCCGGCTGTGCCTCACGTCGAAGACGGAGGCACGCGACATCGGTGCATTCGCCGACGAGTCCGTGCGCGAGGTCCCTGCAGCCGACCTCAACGCTCTCGACTTCGCGAGCTTCCGCGCCTCGCTCGTCGCGGGCATCGCCGCACACCACGCGGGCATGCTCCCGCTCTTCCGCACCATCGTCGAGGAGCTGTTCTCCCAGGGGCTCATCAAGGTCGTCTTCGCCACCGAGACCCTCGCGCTCGGGATCCATATGCCGGCTCGTGCGGTCGTCATGGAAAAGCTCACCAAGTATGACGGCGAAGGGCACGTCCCCCTCACGGCGGCGCAGTACTCGCAGATCACGGGCCGTGCCGGGCGCCGCGGCATAGATATCCTGGGCACCGCCGTCACCATCGACGACAACGAGCTCGACCACCACTTACTCGTCAACCTCGCCAATTCGCCCACCTTCCCGCTCCGCAGCGCGTTCGCCCCGGACTATTCGATGGCGGTCAACCTCGTCTCGACCATCGGCGAGACGGAGGCGGAGGCGCTCGTCGGGCGGAGCTTCGCCCAGTTCCAGATCGACCGCAACGCCGTGGCAGAGGCATCGGCGCTCGAGAACGCGCAGCGGCAGGCCGCGAACAAGCGCAAGCAACTCGATGCCCTCGGACCGCCGGAGCAGCTCGAGGAATACATGTCGCTGCGCCGGAAGCTCACCGAGCTCGAACGCGAGCACAAGCGCAAGGAGCGGGAAAAGGCCGACGCATCCATCGCTGCCGGCCTCGCACGGACGGAGCCGGGCGATGTCCTGCTCATCGACCGCAAGAGGCTCGCGTTCCTCGGCACGGTCCTCGCCGTGAAGAGCGATTCCCCGAGCTCGGCGCGGGTGCTGTGCCTCCTCGACACCGGGCACACCAAGTGGCTCGACGTCCGGGATTTCCATCTCCCGCCCGTCACCGTCGGCAAACTCGTCCTCCCGCCGGGGCGGCGCGCTGCGACGGGTGGGAACCGGAAGCGGCTCATCGGGCAGATGGACCGTCTCGCGCCGAAGGCGCGGACGCGGGCGAAGAAGCTGCGCAAGCAGAAGAAGCAGCCACGGGACCCGCGCATCTCTTCGGCGCGCGCGGTGCTGTACGCACATCCGCTCCATGGCGCTGCGGGCCTCGAGTCCTGGGCGAAGGCGTGGCATTCGTGGCGCGAGACAGCGGAAAAGGTCGAGCAACTCGAGCGGCGGATCGAATCGGATCAGTTCTCGCTCTCTCGGCGCTTTCGCCGGATCGTCAATCTTCTCCGCGAATTCGGCTACCTCACGCAGGGTCCCGTGGGCGGGATCGTCGCCACCGAAGAAGGGGAGATGCTGGCGAGGGTCCATTCGGAACAGGAGTTGCTCATTGCCGAGTGCGTTCGCCGCGGCGCGTGGTCCGGGCTCGACGCGGCCGAGCTCGCGGCGTGTGTCGCCGCGATCGTCGCCCACGGCCGGCGGCAGCACACCGTGCGCCCTCCGGAGGCCGAGCGCCTCCGCACGGCGCTGGAGGCCACCGAGTCCGCCGCCGAGCGAATCGGCGCTGCCGAGCGCAAGCGCAGCCTGCCCGTGAGCAGCGATATCGACCTCGCCATGGCCCCGGTGATCCACCATTGGGTCTCCGGCGGCTCCCTCTCCGACATCCTCGCCGCGAGTTGGCAGGAGGGGCTCGACCTCACCGCCGGAGACTTCGTCCGCTCCGCACGGCTGGTCCTCGACGGGCTCATCCAGGTCGCGAAGGTCTCCGATGAGCCGACTGCACGCGAGGCGAGGCGCGCCATCGACCAGATCCGCCGAGGCGTCGTGGACGAGAAGATCACCTAGCCTGGCCGACGTTCGCCGCTCGCCGAGGGATCCTTCCCCTCCGGATAGGCGACCGCGTACTCGAGGCGGGCGAATTTCCCCTGCCTCTCGACCTTGTCGAGCGTGAGCTGGGCGGAGCCGATGCGGCGGGGGAGCAGTGGCGCCCCGGCGCCCAGCGTGGCCGGTGCCACCGAGACCTCGACCCTGTCGAGCGCGCGAGAGTCGAAGAACTGCCCGACGAGATCTCCGCCACCCACGAGCCACACGCTCCCGCCGGCGACTCCGGAGCCGCCCGGACCGGTCGACCTTCCCGCCGCCTCCGACAGGATGCCGGGGAGATTCTTGGCAACGCCGCCGCGGACCACGCGCACGTCGTGGCCGGGAGGCGTCCACAGATCTCGGCTGCTGAACACGTAGTAGGGACGGTCCCCGAAGAATTCCGCCCATTTCTCGGGGTTCCTGCGGACCTGCTCCTCCGCGAGAACCCACTCGTAGGTCGTCGAACCGGACACCACGACGTCGGCTCGCCCCACGGGGCTATGCGCCCAAGGGTCCTCCGCCTCGGCCTCGCTTCCGGCGCCTTCGCCGGTACCGGGGAGACCGTCGGTGGGCACTTCGAAGAGCCAAGAGAGCGAGTTCTGCTCGTCGGCGAGGTACCCATCGAGAGTGGTGGCCGTGTCGTAGAAGACCGTGCCATTCCTGGATGGAGACTCTGCGGCGCCATCCGATTCGCCGAAGCCTGCGTGTGCCATTGTCTACTCCTCGCCGATCCCGCCAGTTGCTCGACCGCTTACCGGCAACGCCTAGAACCTTGACGCGTGCGTAGCCCCGGTTCCGGGCGCTCGTCGCCGACGCTACCGAGACGGTCCGACATACCATCGCGGGCATGAAGATGTTGCTCACCTCGCTGGGCCTCGGCGCCGTGACCGATTTCGTCGAGGGCGCTGCAGGACGCGCGCCGGAACAGCTCCGCCTCGGATTCGTCTGGGATGCCGCGGCTGCCGAGGACATCGACCCGGAGGGGCAGTGGCAGCTCGACAGGCTCACCGAGCTTGGATTCGAGGCCACGCGGGTTCTCGCCCGCGATGCCGCCGACGGCGACGAGTTCGCTCGGACCCTCGCAGACGTGGACGTGGTCTACGTCGCCGGTGGCAACTCCTTCGCACTCCTCGACGCCCTCCGCGGCAATGGCTCGGGAGACGCCCTCGTCCGCGCCGTGCGCGAGGGGCTTCCATACATCGGGCTCAGCGCGGGTTCGGTGGTCGTGGGCAGCGCGCTCGATCCCATCGTCCTGCTCGACGACCCCTCGGTCGCCCCAGGGCTAGCGGACTTCTCCGGACTGGCCCTGGTCCCGCACGTCGTGGTCCCGCATGCGGACGGAAAGCTCCCGCCGTATCCGCCCGAGCTCTTCGAGCGCATCGCCGCCGTATACGGCGAGCGCTTCCCACTGTTGTTCCTCGACGACGACGCCGCGCTGCTCGCGTCTGGCGGCACGTTTCGCGTCATCGACTCCGCGTAGCGAATCGACGGCCCCGACGCGACCCGGGATCCCGTGGCGGGAGGAGCTACCGCAGCGGCTCGAGCGCCTCGACGAGATTCCCGATCGCGCGCTCCTGCCCCGTACGTTCGATGAGTCGTTCGAGCGCGGCCGAGTCGACCGGTCCCAACGAACCATCGGCCGCCCCGACGAGCTCCGGCTCCGCGTCCCGCGCGCCGAGCGCGACGATCTGCTTCGCCGCGCGCACGTACTCGGCCGAATAGAGAAGATTGGTCCGCTGCCGCGCCGGCATCGCCACCGACTCGTCGGCCGCGGCCGCAAGGATTCCCTCGACGTCCCCGTGTTCGGTCACGAGCTTCGCAGCTCCCTTGGCCCCGATGCCCGCGACGCCGGGAAGACCGTCGGAGGCGTCGCCCACGAGCACCGCGTAGTCCGCGTAGAGCCGCGCGTCCTCGCCCGCGGGGATACCGATCCGCTCGGCGACGTCGGCGGGTCCGTAGAGCTTCCGCTTCTTCATCCCCGCGCCGATGTAGAGGACGCGGCGGTCGGAGCGCGCGATCTGGAGGAGATCCCGGTCGCCGGTGACAATCACCGTCTGCCCCGTGCCGACTTCGGCGCCCGCTATGGGGAGCGCGGCGAGGACGTCGTCGGCCTCGCCGTCGGCAATCGCGCCGACGGGAACGCCGAGCGCATCGAGGAGCTCCCACACGAGCGGAACCTGGGCGTGGAGCGCCTCGGGCGCATCCTCCGCACCGTCTTCGCCCACCCGTGCCGCCTTGTATTCCGGGACGAGGTCGACGCGCCAGCGGGGACGCCAATTCTCGTCCCGCGCCGCCACCAGCCCGGACGGCCTGTACTCGCGGAGGAACTCCGCCGTCATATCGCAGAAGCCGCGTACGGCGTTGATGGGAGCGCCCGAGGGATCGGTGATCTTGTCGGGCACGGCATGAAATGCACGGAAGTAGAGGCCCGCCGTGTCGAGGCCCATGAGCCCGCAGTCCACGTGCTCGCCCGAATCCTGCGCGTCGACGTTGCTCGAACCGCTCACGGTCCGCTCCTCTCCGTCCCGCACGGGGGCGGGGTTAGGCTGGGGGAATGACTCACCAAGTCTCGCACGACACGTCCGCCGCCGGCCCTTATCGCGTCGCCCGCCTCGCCGAGGCGCTGCGCGCGGCCGAGGCGAAGGCCGGTATCGCCTTCCCCGGGGCCGACCTCTTCTATCTGCTCGGCGCGCCCCTCCACAGCCACGAGCGGTTGACGGCGCTGGTCGTTCCCGCCGAGGGGACCCCGACGCTGGTGATCCCCGATCTCGAGGCCACCGCCTCCGTCCGCGCGATGGCGGCCGATGCCGGCGCCGAAGTCTCCACCTGGCAAGACGGCGAGGATCCCATCGGCCTCACCGTCGCCGCTCTCGGGGACCGCGAGGACACCGATCATCTCCTCGTGAGCGACGACGCCCCGGCACGGCACGTCGTCCCCCTCCAGGACACTCTCGGCCACCAGATCCACCGGCTCGCGCCGGTGATCGACGGGATCCGAGAGGTTAAGACCGCCGAGGAAATCGACGAGCTCGCCGCCGCTGGCGCTGCAATCGACCGCGTCCACCGGCGCATGGGCGAGTTCCTCCGCGTGGGGCGCACAGAGGCCGAGGTCGCCGCGGACATCGACGCGGCGATCCGCGAGGAGGGGCACACCCACGCCGATTTCATCATCGTCGGCTCCGGCCAGAATGGCGCCGATCCACACCACGACGTCTCCGACCGCGTGATCGAGGCTGGGGACATCGTGGTCGTCGACATCGGCGGGCCGATTCCCAGCGGATTCAACTCCGATTCCACCCGCACCTATTCGATGGGCGAACCTTCCGCCGCTGTCGCTGCGGAGTACGCCGTGCTCGAGGAGGCGCAGGCGAGGGCTCGCGCAGCAGTCCGCCCGGGTGCCAAGGCCAGGGATATAGACGCCGCGGCACGCGAGCACCTCGCCAGCGCCGGGATCGGGGAGCGTTTCGTCCACCGCACCGGACACGGCATCGGCCTCTCCGTCCACGAGAGCCCGTACATCTCCGCAAATTCGGACACGGTCCTCGCCGAGGGCATGGCGTTCTCCATCGAGCCCGGGATCTACGCCCGGGGCGAATGGGGAGCGCGGCTCGAGGACATCGTCGTTGTCACGGCCGACGGCATCCGGGAACTCAATAACGCTCCGCGCGGGCTCAGGGTCCTCGGCTAGCGCAGTACCCGGTAGCGATCGGCCGGGTCTTCGCTGCTAGGCGCCCGCCCTGTCGTCGCCGGCACGGAGGAGCGAGGCGGCGCCGAGCACCCGGTCCACGCGGATCTCGACGACCACGCGCAACGGGTTCGGGCGCGGGTTCTTGTAGCGGGCGGCGTAGAGGCGCTCGGCCCTGCGGACTTCGCCCTCCGACGTCAACAGGCGAACCGGTCCTTCGAGCGAGAGCCACAACCTCCCCTCGACCTGTGCCACGACGGCGCGACCCCCACGGCGCGCATTGGCCGCCTTTTGCGAGCGTGCCGAGCAGATCACGCGCGCGGTCCCGTCCACCGGATCGAAGGTGAATCCAGCGGCCGTGACGTGCGGGGAGCCGTCGCGGCGCTGCGTGGTGAGCGTGCCGAGGTGGCGTTCTTCGAGGAATTCGTGCGCCTGCGCCGAGAGCGCGGAGGGGGAGGCCATGCGTCCACCCTGGCACACGGCATAGAGCCGGGCGAGCCGAGCCCCTGCCCATGACGGATGCCGACGTGCGAGGATAGACGCATGACGTTCACACCCGGCACTCACGTCACAGGCGATTCGGAATCCGGCACCGCGGGTTCGGACACAGGCGGTCCCGTGGTCGCCGTGTTCGGTGGGCGCAGCGAGATCGGCCTCGCCATCGCCGAGCGGCTGGCCCCCGGAGCGACCGTCGTGCTCGCAGCCCGGCCCGGACCCATGGCGGAAGCCCGCGCCTCCGTCGAGGCGGCCGGCGCCGCCCGTGTGCTGTGTCTCGAATTCGATGCCGATTCCCTCGATTCGCAGCGCGAGACGCTCGACCGAATCGAGCGGGATGCCGGTCCCATCGAGACCGCGGTGCTCGCGTTCGGAATCCTCGGGGATCAGGACCGAGCCGAGACCGACCCCGCCTTCGCGGCGTCGGTCCTCCATACCGATTTCACCGCGCAGGCCTCGCTGCTCATCGATCTCTCCGCGCGGATGAAGCGCCGGACGCCCCGACCCGGCTACGGGCCCGAAAACGCGCGCGGCACGCTCGTCGCGTTCTCTTCGGTCGCCGGCGTGCGCGTGCGCCGCGCGAATTTCGTCTACGGATCCGCGAAGGCCGGGCTCGACGGATTCGCGAGCGGCCTCGGCCACGCACTCCACGGCACGGGGGTGCACCTCGTGATCGCTCGGCCGGGATTCGTCATCGGCCGGATGACCAAAGGCATGGACCCCGCGCCATTCTCCTCGACGCCAGCGCAGGTCGCCGACGCCGTCGTGGACCGCATCCGCGCGGGGAAGGGGACCCAGCTATGGATCCCGTGGCAGCTCCGCGTGATGTTTTCGGTCGCCCCGTTCGTGCCGGACGCCATCTGGCGAAGGTTGCCGCGATGATTGTCTCCACACGGTCGGCGCCCGCGCGCAGCAGGCGGGTGACGGTCGTGGGCATCGGCGCCGACGGAGTATCCGGACTCTCGGCCCGCGCGCTTGAGGCCCTCCGCTCCGCCCCCGCGATCCACGGGAGCCCGCGGCAGCTCGCCCTGCTCGAGGGCGACCGGGAGGTCGCCTCTGTACCGCGCATCGAATTACCGCGGCCACTCATCCCCGCACTCGTGCGCGCCATAGAGAGTGCTGCGGGGAGCGGCGAGGTCTTCCTCGCGAGCGGCGATCCGATGTTCCACGGTATCGGCGCGACGATCGCGCGGATGATCACGAACTCGGACATCGACGCCGAACTCGTGAGCATCCCCGCACCCTCGGCCGCCTCGCTCGCCGCATCCCGGCTCGGCTGGCCGCTCGCCGAGGTCCCCACGATCAATCTCCTCACAAAGCCGGTGGAGATCCTCCTGCCGCACCTTCACCCCGGCGCCCGGATCTTTGTCTACTGCGAGGACGCCTCCGGTCCCGGAGCGATTGCGCGTCTCCTCGACACGCACGGCGCGGGAAAGGCAACGGTGCACATTCTCTCCGATCTGACGCCGGACGGCGGCGTCGTCAGGTCGGCTCCGGCTGCGGACCTCGCGCGAAACACGACGGGAGCCTGGTCCGACCTCGTGATGCTCGCGATCGAAATGCCCACGCTGCCGTGGCCCGGGCTCGCCGGCGGGCAATCCTCGCGGGCGCCGGGACTTGCGGACGAGGTCTTCGAGCATGACGGGCAGATCACCAAGCGGATCCCGCGGTCCGTCGTCATGGGCCTTCTCCGGCCCTTCCCGGGGGCGCTCCTCTGGGACGTCGGCGGGGGATCGGGGAGCATCTCGATCGAGTGGATGCGCGCGGCGCCCGGCGCCAGGTCCGTGTGCTTCGAGATCGACCCGGAGCGGCGGGCGCGAATCGAGCGCAACGCTGCGGCGCTCGGGGTCGGCGGTCGTTCCCTAGAGGTCCGCGACTGGATGCCGCCGAGCCTTATCGACTCCG
>NZ_DAINST010000087.1:2049-11823 GCF_036741115.1 Dietzia sp. | reverse complement strand
GATGACACCGACGACGGTGGCGAATCCGGCGGAGACGGCGGCCATGGGCCCGATGGGGACGACGACTCGGGCCCCGGGCCCTCCGGCGGCGCAGGCACTCGCCCGGATTCCCGGGACTCGGATGACGCCGCAGGTCCCGGCTCCGGCGCCGATCGCGACCGCGGTACGGCGGAGACTGATCCCCAGCCCGAGGTGGAGACGCGTGCGGATAGCGCCGAGGCCGATCTATCCAGCGACGGCAAGATCTCCTACGGGCTTCGCGGGGTGGACCTCCGCTCCGAACAGGCGGGCCGGCCGCTCCTGTTCCGGCTCGGCGGAGTCGCGCACGGTTCGAGGGGGCGTCGCTCGAGCGCCGTCACCACGAATGGGCGATCGGTGAGCGCGGCGCCCGGCGCCCGCGGGGCCCGCCTCGATCTCGTGCCCACGGTGCGCGCCGCGGCAGCGCGGTGGGGCTTGGAAAGGCAGCAGCGCTCCGCGGGCGCGGACGAGAGCGCGAACTCGGGCGCGAGGAGGATGCTCGCAGAGGGCGACCTGCGCTTCGCGCGACGACTCGGGCGCTCGGGGGACCTCGTAGCGTTCTGCGTCGACACCTCGGGCTCGATGGCCGCGCGCCGGCGACTCGAGCTCGTCGCCCGTTCGGCCGTAGCGGTCCTCCGCGACTCCTACGTGCGCCGAGATCTCGTCGGGGTGGTCACCGCCGGCGGCAGCGGGGCGACCGTGGCGCTCGCGCCGTCCCGATCGGTGGACCTCGCCGTCGCCTCGCTCGGCAACGCGCCGACGGGCGGACGGACCCCGCTCGCCGAGGGGCTTGCGGCGACCCGGCAGATGCTCGCCGCGCACCGCCTGCGCGACCCGGAGCGGCGCGCCATCGTTCTCGTGCTCACCGACGGGCGGGCGACGGCGGGGGAGCGGGCGAGCGAACGCGCGCTCGCCGAGGCCCGCAGGCTCGGCGCCATGGACGGTGTGGCCCCCGTGGTCGTCGACTGTGAGTCCGGCCGCGTCCGCCTCGGCGCTGCAGGCCGGCTCGCCCGGAGCATGGGGGCACCCGTGGTCCCTCTCGAGGGGCTCACCTCCGGAGGCGTGGCCGAACTCGTCCGCGCGCGCTGAGGCCGGCCGACCAAGTCCCAGAACGATTCCACAGACCTTGAGGGAGGAGACACCCATGCCCCAGGGCAAAGTCGATCCGGATGCCGTCCCCGACGACGGCCTCACCACCCGCCAGCGGCGGATGCTCCCTGTCACCGCCGTGCATACGGGGAAGGGGAAGGGGAAGTCGACCGCGGCATTCGGCACCGCGCTGCGGGCGTGGAACCAGGGAATGAGCATCGCGGTGTTCCAGTTCGTCAAGAGCGCGAAATGGAAGATCGGCGAGGAAGAGGTGTTCCACAAGCTCGGCGAGCTGCACGACGCCGAGGGCATCGGCGGGCCCGTCGAGTGGCACAAGATGGGTTCGGGCTGGTCGTGGAGCCGCAAGTCCGGCGGCGAGGAGGACCATGCCGCAGACGCCCTCTCCGGATGGGAGGAAATCAAGCGTCGCCTCGCCGCGGAGCTGCACGATTTCTATGTCCTCGACGAGTTCACGTACCCGCTCAAATGGGGATGGGTCGACGCCACCGAGGTCGCCGCGACGCTCGCCGAGCGGCCCGGCCGGCAGCACGTGTTCATCACGGGCCGCGATGCACCGGCCGAGCTCATCGAGGTCGCCGACCTGGTCACCGAGATGAGCCTCGTCAAGCACCCCATGCAGGCGGGACGTAAGGGCCAGCGGGGCATCGAGTGGTAGCTGCGTCCGGCGCCGAGGCCGTAGCTCCAGGCGCGGTGGTCATCGCCGCGCCGGCCTCGGGCAACGGCAAGACGACGGTGGCGACGGGGATCATGGCGGCCCTGCGCGCGGGCGGCCGGGAGGTCGCCCCGTTCAAGGTCGGCCCCGATTTCATCGACCCGGGATTCCATTGCCTCGCGACCGGCAGGCCCGGCCGCAATCTCGACCCCAACCTGCAGGGCGAGCGCCGCATCGGGCCGCTCTACGCGCACGGCGCCGCCGGTGCGGACATCGGGGTCGTCGAGGGTGTCATGGGCCTGTTCGACGGGCGCATCGGGGCAGTCGCCCCCGACGGCGTCTCCGGGTACGGTTCCACCGCGCACGTCGCCTCGCTCATCGGGGCGCCCGTCATCCTCGTCGTCGACGCGCGAGGCCACTCGCAGTCCGTCGGGGCGCTCGTGCGCGGCTACTCGACTTTCGCGCCGGGCACGCACGTCGCCGGCGTCATCCTCAACCAGGTCGGCTCCGACCGCCACGCCCGCATCCTCGCGGACGCGTGCGAAGGGGTCGGCGTCCCCGCGCTCGGCGCCGTGCCCCGCTCGGACGCGATCGGTGTCCCCTCCCGGCACCTCGGGCTCATGACGACGGACGCACTCGATTCCCCGGACACCTCCATCGCCGCGATGGGGGAGACCATGGCTCGGCACCTCGATCTCGAGGCGATCGCCGGGCTCGCCGCGTCCGCGCCGGTGGGGGGCCCATGGGTTCCGGGCGACGAAGCGGACGCAGCACTCGGCTCGAACACCGAACTCGGCCCGCCGCCCGTGATCGCCGTCGCGTCCGGGCGGGCCTTCGGCTTCCGATACCCAGAATGGGAGGAGATGCTGCGCGCCCTCGGCGCCGAGATCGCACACTTCGACCCGCTCACAGACCCGTTCCCCACCCGCGCCGATGGGCTCCTCCTGCTCGGCGGATACCCCGAGGAGCACGCTGCGGAGCTCTCGGCGAACACCGCGACCCGTGAGGCCGTGCGCGGGGCGGTCGAGGCGGGTCTGCCGACCTACGCCGAATGCGGCGGCCTCACATACCTCGGCCGCAGTCTCGACGGGCACCGGATGTGCGGCGCCGTCGACGTCGATTTCGCCTTCGGCCGGAAGCTCACGCTCGGGTACCGCGATGCCGTCTCGCTCGGCGATTCGCTCGCCGCGCCCGCCGGGCTGCGGTTCGTCGGCCACGAGTTCCACCGCACCGACATCGTCGGCGGGGAGTCGCCGGCCGCGGACGAGGCCAGGGGAGACGCCGCGTGGGGCTGGATTGACGGCGAGGGGGGGACTCGCACCGAGGGCTTCGCCGGACCCACCCTCCACGGCTCCTACCTCCACCTCCACCCCGTCGGATCCCCGCAGGTGGTGGCGCGGATCGTCGCCGGGAGCCGGGAATCTAGACTGAAGGGGTGATTCGATTCGACGATCTAGGCCCGGGGGGCGGCCCTGCCGTCTCGCTCCCGCTCGACCTCTCGAATTGCCGGGTCATCGTGCTCGGCGGCGGGGAACAGGCTCACCGCATCGTGCCCGGGCTCGTCGAGGCGGGAGCGCAGGTCGCGATCCTCGCGGCAAACGTCGGAGCGACAGTCGAGAACCTCCCCGGCGCGGTGACCGTGCACTCGGGAGAGTGGGACCACGACGTCCTCGACGGCGCATCGCTTCTCGTCGTCACCGGCGACGAACCGGGGATCGTGGGCGTCTCCGCGGGGCCGTTCCCCGAGGAAATCGAGGAAGCAGCCCGCGCCCGACGCATCCCGATTTCCCGCCGGCCCGCGCAGGCTTCGGTGCCGAATGCCGAGACCACCTCTACAGGACGTTCCGGGGAACTCGGCGGCACCGTCGCGCTTGTCGGCGGTGGACCCGGGGACGACGACCTGCTCACCCTCCGGGGCCGCGAGCTCCTGCTGCGCGCCGACGTCGTCGTCGCCGATCGCCTCGCCCCGCAGCAGATCCTCGGCGAGCTCGACGAGGACGTCGAGATCATCGACGCCGCGAAGATCCCGTATGGACGGCAGATGGCGCAAGAGGCGATCAACGAGGCGCTCATCGAGCACGCGGAGGCCGGGCGCTTCGTGGTCCGCCTCAAGGGCGGGGACAATTTCCTCTTCGGCCGCGGCTACGAGGAGGCGCTCGCGCTGTCCGAGCGGGGCATCCAGTGCATCGTCGTCCCGGGCGTCACGAGTGCCTTTGCCGCGCCCGCACTCGGCGGGGTGAGCGTCACCCACCGCGGGGTCACCCACGAGGTCACGGTCATTTCCGGGCACGTGCCGCCGGGACACGAGAAGTCGCTCGTCGATTGGGATGCCGTCGCGGCCATGCGGGGCACCATCGTGCTGCTCATGGCCGTGAAGAACGGCCCGGCGATCGCCGACGCGCTGCTCGCCGGAGGGCGCGATCCGGAGACACCCGTGGCGATCATGGAGTCCGCCTCACTCGTAGCCCAACGACGCGTCGACTCGACCCTCGCGAATCTGCGCGAGACCATGTCGGCCGAGGACGTTCGCCCACCGGCCATCATCGTCATCGGCGAGGTGGCGGGGCTGCCCCGGGCGCTTCTGCGCTCCGTCGCAGGGGATCGACGCCCTTAGACCGCTCTGCTCGCCGGGGGCCGAGCTCCGCGGCTTCGGGAGACTCGCGGGGCCCGGCGTCCGGATGGTCATCTGCGCGATCGACTTCTTCGGCGACATCGGCGGCCTTGGAGCCGGTCCGGACGAGCGCTGTCACGAGCGGAGCCAATACGAGCGTGAGAACCCACACCACGATGTACGGCTCTCGGATGAACGGCCCGAGGAAGCCGCTGAGCGCCTGCGCGGACATGAACCAGCCGGTCGCGATCCATGCCCCGGTGGGCTGATCCGGATTGGGGAAGACGAATGACCAGGCGCCGACGAGGAAGTAAAGGGCGAACGGCAGCACCCAGGCCAGCAGCGCCCAGCCGCGCCGTGCATGGCGAACGAGCAGGTGGAGCAACACCACGAACAACGGGACGAACCACACCCAGTGGTGGCCCCAGGAGAACGGGGAGACCACGCAGCCGGTCATGCCGGAGAGTACGAAGGCCAGCTGCGGCTGCCCGCGCGCGTGGACGTAGTGCGCGATGACGAGGGCGATGATCGCCGCCGGGACCGCCACGAGCAGCCACGCCCACACCGGCGGGGCGCCGTGGAAGACGTACTCGGCGAGGATCCCGTTGATCGACTGGTTGCTCGGGGCGTCGATGTTCCCGATCCGAGCGGCGTCGAGGAGTCCTCCGCTCCAGTAGTGGAGGGAATCGCGCGGCGCGATTATCGCGCCGATGACGATGGTGAGGGCGAAGGTCCCGATGCTCACCGCCAGCGCGCGGAACTGGCGGGTGACAAAAAAGTGCGCCCACATGAAGGCGGGTGTGAGCTTGATGCCGGCCGCGATTCCGGTGAGCGCGCCGCGGAGGCGGCCACGGCTCGCGGCATCGGCGACGAGCAGGAGGAGCAGAGCCATGTTGATCTGCCCGAGCCAGATCGTCGTGCGCACGGGTTCTGTGAAGAGCATGGCGCCGGAGAGGAACACGGCGGCCCACGTGGTGCGAGCCTCGGAGCGATAGCCGAGCCAGCCGAGTATGAGGCGGCAGACGAGGAAGATCGAGACGAAGATGCCGCCGACCCAGACGATCTCCATGAGCTGCAGAGACATGGGGACGAGCAGCGCGAATCCGGCAGCGGCGAACGGCGTGTACGTCCACGGCATCGGCCCGCGCCACGACTGCCCGGGATCGAGCGAAGCGATGAGCCCGTCGTAGAGGGGGAGCCCGGCCTCGATGTGCTCGCCGCCCCAGCGGTAGACGTGTAGGTCGGTGAGGACCTGGATGATCCCCCAGTAGGGCCTGGAGGCGTCGGGGTAGGTGATGAGCGCCCACATCGACGCCGCGGCGGCGACGGCGAGCGCCGCGAGGAGGACCAGCGGGATGCGGTGGCCGCCGGTGACCGGCTCGTTGAGGGATCTGTGCGACTGCTGCGGTCTCTGCGATTTCCGAGAAGACGCCGTGCCGGCGGCTTCGGGCGCGCCGGAGCGCGGAGAGAGGAGATCCCGCAAAGAAGCCATCGGCGACCCGTCGATTCTGCGCGGTCGAAACTGCGCCTCGAGAGTGTGAAGCTATGGAGCAGCTGTGAACGATGATCACACGTCGCGGAACATCCCGCACCCGGACTCACCGAGTGTCCGTAGATCATTCGCACATGGCTCATCGATTGTGCATCGATTGCCCACAGTGCGCAGGTTACGTCGTCCCGGCGGGAGAAATCGTTTCCCGCGTGTGGCCCCGCGCGCGGCGACCTGCGCGTACGCGTTTCGCGGCGAACTGCGGCGGCCCTGGGTTCCTCAGTCGCGCAGAAGCATAGTGAGCGCGATCTCCGAATCGCCCTCGGCGACGAGCTCGATGCCCGCCCGGCCCGCTACCCGGCGCAGTGCTCGTACGTCGTCCATCGCGGCACGCGAGGAGACGAGCGCGCGCGTGAGCAGTCCCTTGTGGTGTTTGTTGAAGTGGGTGATCACGGAGCGCGAGCCGTCGGCGGCGACGCTCACCACGTCGACCGTCACGGCGCCGGGAACGGGGCCGAGAGCGCGATAGCCGCCGCTACGCAGGTCGACGACGAGCTCGTCCCAGAAATCCTTCACCGCCTCACCGAGCGGCCCCGCCCACCTGCTTCGCAGTGTCTTCCCCCCGGGGAGTGACGACGACGCGCTGAGTCGGTAGTGGGGGATTGGGTCCCCGGCTCCCACGAGACCGAAGAGCGCCGAACCGACGAGGATGCTCCGTGCGGCCCGCTCCCGCCGGGCAGGAGTGAGGGAGCCGGCATCGAGGGCGTCATAGAGGACCCCGGTGTAGCGGCCGAGAGCCGGGGCCGTCGGGGTGTGCTCGAGCGCGGCATTCGCCTCGAGTTCGGGCGGCGCCTGCTTCTCCGACAGCCCCAGTGCCGCGCGTGCTGCGTCGGCGGGCCCGGCACAGAGGCGGGACAGCTCGGCCACGAGGGCGGCGCGCTCCGCCGTCACACCCGCATGTTCGGCGAACGCCAGCGCTTCGAGATCGAGCGTCTCGCCGGAACCGCCGAAGGATTTGGTCTCGGAGGGTGGGAGGAGAATGCGCACGGCCGGAAATGCTAGCGGGCGGCCTGCGATCCCGGGGCCCCGGGGACGTGGTGGCGCGGAAGCCGATAACCTGGATAACCGTGATCGAGCGCCTTTCCCACCTGTTCCTCCGTACACTTCGCGACGACCCGGCCGATGCCGAGGTCCTCAGCCATAAACTGCTGGTCCGCGCCGGGTACGTGCGCCGGCTCGCGCCGGGCGTGTACTCCTGGCTGCCGCTGGGCCTGCGCACCCTCCGCAAGATCGAGGGCATCGTCCGCGAGGAGATGGACGGCATCGGCGGTCAGGAGATCCTCCTTCCGGCGCTGCTCCCGCGTGAGCCGTACGAGAAGTCCAACCGCTGGACCGAGTACGGGAACACGCTGTTCCGGATGAAGGACCGCAAGGGCGCCGACATGATGCTCGGGCCCACGCACGAGGAGATCTTCACGCTCACCGTGCAGGGGGAGTTCTCCTCGTACAAGGATCTTCCCGCGATCCTGTACCAGGTGCAGACCAAGTATCGCGACGAGGAGCGGCCCCGCGCCGGCATCCTCCGCGGCCGCGAGTTCGTGATGAAGGACTCGTACTCCTTCGATGTCGACGATGCCGGACTCGAGCGCTCCTACCAGGCGCACCGCGGCGCATACCAGCGAATCTTCGACCGCCTCGGCGTCGAGTACGTGATCGTCGCCGCGACGAGCGGTGCGATGGGCGGCTCGGCTTCCGAGGAGTTCCTCGCCGTCGCCGAGGCCGGGGAGGACACCTTCGTCCGCTCCACCGGGGGCTCCTATGCCGCCAACGTCGAGGCCGTGACCACCCCGGCTCCGCCCGCGCAGGACGCCTCCGCGATCGGCGCGCCGCGCACCGTGACGACGCCCGGCGCGACCACGATCGATGCGCTCGTCGCCGCGTTCTCGGATGAGGACGTCGCCCAGGGCCGGAGCGTCACTGCGGCGGACACGCTCAAGTGCGTCATGGTCAAGGTCCGGCAGCCGGGCGGGGAATGGGTGGTGACCGGCATTGGCGTCCCCGGTGACCGCGAGGTCGACATGGGACGTGTCGAGGCGTCGTTCGAGCCTGCCGAGGTCGAGCTGCTCGACGAGAAGGACTTCGAGGCGAACCCCTTCCTCGTCAAGGGCTACATCGGTCCGCGCGCGCTCGCCGAGAACGAGATCGAGTTTCTGGTTGACCCGCGGATCGCCCCCGGAACGGCGTGGATCACGGGTGCCGACGTGCAGGACATGCACGTCGTCGACCTCGTCTGCGGCCGCGACTTCACCCCCACCGGCACGATCGAGGCTGCAGAGGTGCGCGAGGGCGATCCCGCGCCCGACGGCTCCGGGGAGCTCACCCTCCAGCGCGGCATCGAGATCGGCCACATCTTCCAGCTCGGCCGCAAGTACGCCGACGTGTTCGGCTTCGACGTGCTCGGCGAGGACGGACGCCCGGCGCGCGTGACCATGGGCTCCTACGGCATCGGAGTCTCCCGGCTCGTCGCGGTCCTCGCCGAGCAGCTCGCCGACGCCAAGGGCCTCGTGTGGCCGGCCTCCGTGGCGCCGTACGACGTGCACGTGGTGATCGCGAACAAGGACGAGGCCGCGGCCGCCGGCGCCGAGGCGCTCGTCGCGGAGCTCGATTCCGCGGGCCTCGACGTCCTGTTCGACGACCGCAAGGCGTCGCCCGGGGTCAAGTTCAAGGATTCCGAGCTCATCGGCATGCCATGGGTCGTCGTGGTCGGCCGCGGTTGGGCCGAGGGCACCGTCGAGCTGCGCGAGCGCGCGACCGGCGAGGTCTCGCAGGTTCCCGTCGAGGGCGCGGGACAGGCGATCCTCGAGCTCATCCGCCGATAGTTACGTGGGCGGCTCGTTCGTCGATGAGCGATGGGCGAGCCGCCGGAGCCCTGGGTAGCCATGCCGCTCGGCCGCGCGACCGCTCAGCCGAGACCGGGCAGCGGCGTGAGCGGTGCGCCGCTCACGAGCGTGCGCCAGCGGGCCATCTGGACACTGCCGGCGCGGAGGCACTCGAGGGCGAGGGCCTTCTGCGCCTCGGTCTGGTCCGGTCGGGCGAGCTGCGCGGCCCAGCCCTCGCAGGCGTCGGACTCCAGGCGGATCGCGAGCAGCAGCGAGTCGCCGGAATTCGCCGGCGGCTGGTCCAGTGAGTACCCGACCTGTGGGGCCGGCGCGTCCGGCCACAGCGCGAGCGCGCGGTCGGCGAAATCCCTGTGCTGATCGAGTTGACGGCGCATGGAGGCGAGCACGGACGGATCGGCGAGCGGTAGCAGCAGCCCATATCCGTAGGCCGCCGCCTGCTCACCCCTGATCCCCGGGAAATCGGTCATCGCCTGCTCCTCGACTCGTCGCCTGCCCTGTGCCCGTCGAGACGGACTCGTTCTGGTCTCCGCGGCTCCGGCCGCTCGCGCGCCGGACTCAGCCGGATACCCCCAGCCTGACGCCGATCTCCACATCCCCCGCGGCGGCGCAGTTCGCGGCGATCGAACCGGCGAGCGCGGCGGGGTACCCGCCGAGGCCGCCCGCGGCGTCGGAGGCTTCCTTCTCTGCCGCGAGGAGAGCCGCGAGGACCCCGGGGACGTCGTGGCTGTAGTCCTGCCGCGCCTCGGCCGAGTCTTCGCCTGCGGCCTCGGCGGTGGGCCGGACGCCCTCGATGTCGGCGGGCTCTGCGGTATTCGCGGTCTCGGGGGCGCCTGAGACAGCGCCCGCATCGCCTCCTCCTGCCTGATTCGGATCGGGCAGGTCATGTCCGGCGGCGCCGATCGCCTCGGCGAGCTTGTCCACGTGGGTCGAGCGGGAATCGGCGATACGGCCGAGCACGCCGGCTTCCTTTGCGTCGGCAGGGAACTGGCCCATG
>NZ_DAINST010000087.1:0-2039 GCF_036741115.1 Dietzia sp. | reverse complement strand
GAGCGGATGAGCGCGAGGTCCGCGACGGCGGTACGCCACGGCGCGATCAGCGGGTACTCGGCTTCCTTACCCCGCTGCGGTATGCACGCCGAGAGAGGGACGATAGCCATGGCCCCCACCGCGGCGACACGGAACAGGTCGCGGCGACCGAGCGCCCACCGCTGCGGCAAGCCTCTCGTCCCCGTCGCCCGTTCGACCTCAGCCACCTCGGTTTCGCCCCCGCTTTCTGCTTTCGTCTCGCCGTGCGTGTGTCGCGTGCCTATCGCGCACGAGCGTGCGCAGCGCCGGCGCCGCGCGACTGGTTCGCGCCGGACTCTCCCCATCTTTGTACAGATCCGGCTGTGGCCGCGGGTGCAGGCGGGGCCGCGACGGTAGGATCCGGGTCCGACAGGGTCCGCGAGCGTGCGCCAGCATGGCAGAGCCCGGAGGGCGAGTCCACAGTTCCCGGCGGGCGGACCGGAACCGTTGCACAGCAGACATCACGAAAGGCGGGGAACAGTGATCCTCAACGAGGACGACCGCAGCACCATCGACCGCATCGTCGGCGAGTTCGGCCTCGAGGTGGACTCGATTGAGGAAAAGGCCTCGGCGTCCGGGTCGGGGACAGTCGACGTCACCGTCGTCGTCGACTCCGACTCGCCGTTCGGACTCGACGAACTCGCCGAGGTCTCCAATGCGCTCGACGGCCCCGCGCAAACGTGGGGGAACCCGGCGCAGAAGATCGTCCTCGAGGTCACGAGCCGCGGCGTGGACACCCCGCTCGAAACGGCGAAGCAGTGGCGGCGTAACCGTTCCAGGAAGGTGCGGGTGCGCCTCGCCGAGGACGCGCAGGCGCCCGCCGTCATCGGCGATAATGGGCCGACGTTCGACGCCCGCATCGGCGACGTCGACCAAGAGGCGGGCCGCGTTTGGCTGGTGATCCGACGCGGAAAGAAGCTCGAGGCGCAGTGGGCCGACCTCGCCGGTATAGACGAGGCCGTCGTGCAGGTAGAGTTTTCCTCTCCACCCCAGGACGAACTCGACCTGTTGGTGGCAGAGTAGAAAAACAGCCAGCCAGCCGGCTCGGGCCCGGCGCGATCCGCCCGGGGCCCGGTCCGAGAACCACTCCAGGAGAAGCACGCGGCAATGAATATCGACATGACGGCCCTTAAGCTGCTGAGCGCTGAACGGGAAATCTCTCTCGAGGACCTTCTTGTCACTCTGGAAAATGCTCTCCTGTCGGCCTACCAGCACACACCCGAGGCCAAGCGCCCGGCTCGCGTGGAGATCAACCGGAAAGCGGGCTCGGTCCGTGTGCTCGTCGGCGAGCTCGACGACGAAGGCAATCAGATCGGCGAGTTCGACGACACGCCGGATGATTTCGGCCGCGTTGCCGCGACGACGGCCCGCCAGATCATCATGAACCGCCTTCGCGAGGCCGAGTCGGCGAAGACCTACGACGAGTTCCACACCCGCGAGGGAGAGATCATCTCGGGGGTCATCCAGTCCGATGCGCGCGCCAACGAGCGAGGCATCGTCATCGTCCGCGTCGGCCCGGAGAACGCCGGAACGGAGGGCACGCTCATGCCCTCCGAGCAGGTGCCTGGCGAGGAGTACAAGCACGGCGAGCGGATCAAGTGCTACGTCGTGGGGGTCACCAAGGGGCAGCGCTCCACGTCGATCTCGCTGTCGCGCACGCACCCGGACCTCGTCCGCGGCCTGTTCCGGCTTGAGGTGCCGGAGATCGAGGACAACTCGGTGGAGATCTCCTCGATCGCGCGAGAGGCGGGGCACCGTTCGAAGATCGCCGTGCGCGCGCACGTCGACGGGCTCAACGCCAAGGGCGCGTGCATCGGCCCCATGGGGCAGCGCGTCCGAAACGTCATGGCCGAGCTCGGCGGCGAGAAGATCGACATCATCGACTGGGACGCGGACCCGGCCGTCTTCGTGGGCAATGCGCTGTCGCCGTCGAAGGTGGTCTCGGTCGAGGTCGTCGACGCGGTCAACCGCGCGGCTCGCGTCGTCGTGCCCGATTACCAGCTTTCCCTCGCGATCGGCAA
>NZ_DAINST010000086.1:0-11898 GCF_036741115.1 Dietzia sp. | reverse complement strand
GAGTTTGGAGCGTTCCGTGGCGAGCTCGCCCGCGTCCTTCTGGTGCCGAGCGTGCGCGGCCCGGGCGGCCTCGAGTCCGTGGACCGCCGCGTTCCGCTTCGCCGTCGCGAGGGCCGAATCGACCTCCTGTTCTTCCCCTTCGAGCCCCGCGACAGCGGCCTCCGCTTCCTCTAGCGCGGTGGTGAGGGCGGCATCGGCACTCTCCTCGCGGGCGGAGGCGAGCTGCTTTTCGACTTCCTCGATGTCGTTCTCGAGCGTCTCGATCCGGTTCTCGAGATCCCCGATACTCGTGCGCAGTTCCTTGGCATGCGCGGCCGCGACCGAGGCCGCAGCCGTGGCGCCGGAGAGCGCCGTCCGCGCCTCCTCACGTGCGGCGGCGAGCTCTGATCGGCGCTCCTTGGCGGCACTGATCTCGGCATCGAAATCGACCTCGGCGTCCGGTTCAGCGACGGATGCAGGTTCCACCCCGGCGGCGCCGACGGAGTGCGCCCGCGCACGCAGCTTGTCGACGCGCCCGCGCAGTTCCTCGGCCGTGGTGCCGGCGAGCTCGGACTCCCGCTGACCGCGGGCGGTGGCTACCTCCCTCTCGAGTTTCTCCCGGGAGCGGGACGCCTCGGCCGCCTCCTCGACGCTTGAGTACTCGCGTTCGGCGAGGAGCTTGGCAAGCTTCGACGAGGCCGAATCGAGTTCGTCCCTCGCGGACTCCGCGCCCACGGGAGGAGAGATCGCCACGGCCACCTCTCCGACCGTGATCCGAAGCGACTTCTCCGCGTAGCCACTCCACCCCTCCGCGGCATCGACGGCCTCGCCGTCCACACCGGCTTCGCCCCTACCCGAGATCTCGACCTTCGAGGACCCGGCGCGCAGCTCCGCCTCTCTGACCCGCACGTTTCCCTCGGCGGCGCGCAGGGACTCGACGTAGTCCTCATCCGCCGCGATCTCGGCGAGCGCGTTCTCCAGCTCGGCAATGCGCGCCGACAATGCATCGATAGAAGCGAGTCGCCCCGCGAGCTGCGAGAAGTCCCTCTGCAATTCGAGCGCCTCGACTGCGTCCTCGGCCTGCTTGGCCTCGGCCGCGCCTTCTTCTTGTGCCTTCTCCGCGGCGAGCCGCGCGGTCTCCCCTTCGGCCGCGCGCGCCTCTACGGCCTCGAACTCCGCTCGGGCCTTACGCAGCTCGCCCTCCAGCGGCCCCTTCTTCTCGCGCCGCGTGTCGGCATCTGCGACGAGGCCCTGCCTTCTCTCGGACTCGAGCAGCGCCGAGCGCTTCTTCTCTTCCGCGAGGTTCTTGCGGGCCTCGAACCGGGACCGCGCCTCCTCGGCCCGACGCAGCGCCTCCTCGGCCTTTTCCGCGCGCACGAGCTCCTCGCCGGACTCGGCGAGCATCGTCTTCTTTTCCTCGATTCGGGCGGCCAGGCCTGCGAGTGCATCGATATCCGCCTGCAGCGCGCGGGTGCCCTCCGCCGCGGCGTCCACCACTTTTCTCGCGTCGGCAGCCTCGTCCTCGAGCTTCTTGAGCTCCCCGATCGATCCACCCTTGGCCCCGAGGTAGCGGTCCCGCTCGGCCTTGACCGCCTCGAACAAGGAATCGTCTTCCTCGGGGCGCTCGTCCCCCGCCTCGAGGTCGAGCGCGCGTTTGAGTGGCCCGATTTGGTCGACGCCCTCGACCTGACCGGCGGGACGCTCCTGGTCGAGCCGCAGCTTTTCCCACAGCGAGAAATTCGCCGAGCCCTCTAGATGCGAAAGCACATACTCGTGCGCCTCTTCTCCGCGCAGCGCAGGCTTGACCGTCGAGAGGAATTCGAGAGTGGTCTCCCCTCGCCCCTTGAAGGTCTTCGAGTACTCGACCCGATCCTCGCCGAGCGTGAGCACCGCGGAAACGGAGAACGGACCGTCTGCGCCCTCGCGGACCGACTCCTGGAGGGCACGCTTCTTGGTGCCTGCGGGCGCCGAGATGAGGAAGCCGAAGGCCTTGAGCACCGAGGATTTCCCGGTCTCGTTGGGCCCCTCGATGAGCGTGATTCCGGACTCTCGGAACTCGATGCTCTCGTGGACGATGGCCTGGAAGTTCGAGATGTCGAGCCGGTGGAGGATCACTTGGAACCCGCCTTCCGCGAGAGCCGGTAGAGCAGCGCGAGCGCGTTCTCCGCCGTGCCGGCGTTATCGCCGCCGGCGAGCGAGATCTCCGTGAGATCCGTGGCCGCCGAACTCGCGTAGCCGGAGAAGAGCCTGGGGATGTCGTCGAGGTCCGGGCGCCGCGCCACGTGGGAATCACGCCGCACGTAGGCGGCGACGAAGAGATCGGCGAAGTACGCGACCATTTCGTCGAGCTCTGCGGCGAGCTCGAGCGTGAGCGTGCCCACGAGTGTGAGCTTGACGACGGTCCTGTCCTTGTCCGGCAACTCTTCGAGCCGTGCGCGCAGCGCTTCGATGTCCTCCGCGGAATCGACCGGGGCATCGATCCGCAGCATCGACCACGACCCCGTGACAAAAGGCTCGACGGTACCGCTCCCCGGCTCCAGCTCGACGAGGAGCGCCTTGCCGGAGTCCGTCTCTTTGTCGTCGAACGCCGTGACCTCCGGCGCGCCCGGGTACCAGACGCGCCCGGTGCTGCCCAGCGGTGTGACCGAGTGCCGGTCCCCCAGCCCTACATAGTCCACCTTCCCCTCCGAAACGAGTGCATCGAGCTCCGCCACTGCGAAATCCGCGCCGCCCGGCTCGGTCCCGGAGAAGACGAAATCCGTGCCACCGTGCAGCGCGAGGATACGTATCCCCTCGCCGACCGGGAGCGGGAATTCCGAGACGAGCTGCTCGAGATCGGCGGGGGCGGGATTCTTACTCACCACGGGAAGGCCGACGATGTGGACCCCCTCGCGCACCTCTACCGGCGATGAGTCGGTGATGACGTGGACGTTCTCCGAGGCGTGGCGCACGAACGTCTCGGAGGAATACACCGAGCCGGGGCCGAACAGATCGTGGTTGCCGGGAAGGAGGTAGACCGGCACGGAGGTCTTGCCGAGGGCGTCCAGCGCGCGAATCACGTACACGGGGGCGACCGAGTTCTCGTCGAACACGTCTCCCGTGACGAGGATGAATTCCGCGGCCTCGTTCTCCGCGGCGGCGACTACGGCGCGGATGGAGGCCAACCGGGCATCGTCGAAACTCGAATGCCTCTCCCCGAGTACGTGCCTGCGCATGCCGAGTTGCCAATCGGCGGTGTGGACGAACCTCACTGAGTTCATGCCAGCAACACTACGGGCGGCCTCCGACATTTCAGTAGGCCCGGCCTTCCCGTGCTTCGAAGCCATTGCCGGCGCCGCCCTCACCGTCCAGGCCGCCCTCCCCGAGCGCCACGTACAGATCCTCGAGATCGGCGAGAATCGCGAGCGTCGCCAACGTGTTCCCGCCGGCCACGGCATCGGCGAGTGCACGCGCGCTGGCGCCGTCGAGAAGATCGGAGACTGTGCCTTGCGGAGTCGGAGGCGCGGGCAGCGCCGGGTCGGCCAGCCAGAAGCCCATGACGTCGGAGGAGCCGATACGCCCGGCGCCCCTGCGCCGACCGCCGGCCGCCGATTCGGTCGCCCGCGGAGGGTACCCGCGGAGGCGGAAGAGGTCCTGTGGGTTCTTGTCGAGCCGCTCGACGAGCACCGCCACCGCCGCGACGATGTGCATGCACGGGCCGGGCTGGTCGGGGCACGTGCACGACAGCGCGCTTCCCTCTTCGAGCGGCGGCACGAGCCTCGCCGCGAGTTCCTCGGAGACGTTTCCCGACAGTGCCGCGGGCAGCCCGACCCTTTGCACCTCGGCCTCGATCCGCGGCACGTCGACAGGATTGGGCGGATCGAAGGACAGCACGACCTCGAACGGGTCCGGCTGGGAGCCCTGGACGTGGGCGAGCACGCGACGCCACCCGATCTGGACGTCGAGCACCCAGCGCGCCCGGGCCGCCGCCCTACCGTTGGTCTTCGCCGAGCGCCCCGCGCGTTCCTCGACGGCGGCGATCCACCGGCGCGACCAGTGGTGCGCGCCGAAATCCCCGACCTTCGTGGCCACCGGGACGCCGGGTCCCTCTTGCCCGCGGAAGACGCCGCTCATACCCGACTCCTCCGCCGAAGTTCGGGATGTGGGACGACCGAGGCCCGGTACGCGGAGCGGGTCGCCTCCGAGTCGCCGCGGAGCGCCACGAGATCGGCGAGGGCGTCGTCAGAAAGGGTGCCGAGTCCCAGCGAGCCGACGGTGAGCTCGCGCAGCCCCTGCTTGTGATCCAGAACATCGGCGATCCGCTCCTCGACGGTGCCCGGAGCCACGAGGGTGTAGACGTTGACGTCGCGCTCCTGTCCGATGCGGTGGACGCGATCGGTGGCCTGGTCTTCGACCGCAGGGTTCCACCAGCGATCGAGATGGACCACGTGGTTCGCGGCGGTGAGTGTGAGCCCCGTGCCTCCGGCGCGCAGCGAAGCGAGGAAGATCGGTGGGCCGTCGGGCCGCTGGAACTCGGAGACCATTCGTGCGCGCTCGCTCGCCGAGGTAAGGCCCGAGAGAAACGGAATGGGCTCGCCCGCGCGCCGGCCGAGGAACGGCAGGATCATGTCGCCGAACGTGCGGTATTGCGTGAACACGAGGACCTTTTCACCCGCGTCCCCCGCCGTGGTGAGGATCTCGTCGAGTGCCGCGAGCTTGCCGGAGCGGTGTTCCCCGCCCCGCAGTAGCGGCGAGCCGTCTGCGGCGTAGAGCGAGGGGTGGTCACACACCTGCTTGAGCGCCGTGAGCCCCGAGAGGATCGCGCCCTTCCGGCCGGCGCCGGATGCGTCCTTGACCTCGGCGAGCATCTCCTCGACCACGGCCTTGTAGAGCGCCGCTTGCTCTGCGGTGAGATAAGCGTCCACCCGGTACTCGAGCTTCGCAGGAAGCTCGACGACGCCGGGATCGTTCTTCGTGCGTCGAAGGATAAAGGGCGCGGCGAGGGAGACGAGCCGGGCGGCGGTATCGGTGTCCCCGCTGGTTTCGATCGGTGTGGAGAATCGCGAGCGGAACACCTCGGCCGAGCCGAACATGCGGGGATTGCAGTAATCGAGGATCGCGCGCATGTCCTCGAGGCGGTTCTCCACCGGCGTACCCGTGAGCGCGACGCGTTGGTCCGAGCGGAGCAGGCGCAAGGCCTTCGCCGCCTGGGCGTCGATGTTCTTGATGGTCTGCGCCTCGTCGACGACGACTCTACGGAAGTCGAGTTCGCCGAGCAGCTCGATATCGCGCACGGCGGTGCCGTAGGTGGTGAGCACGAGATCGCTTTCGCGCACCGCCATGGCAGCCTCGTCCTCGTCGAGGCGGCCGGGACCGTGGTGGACCAGGACGGAGAGTTCGGGAGCGAAGCGGGCCGCCTCCCCTGCCCAGTTCCGCACGAGCGACAACGGCGCGACGACGAGGGTGGGGCGATCCCCGTGCTCCCCGCGGTGCCGCTCGACGGACTCGAGGGCGAGGAGCTGGACGGTCTTGCCCAGCCCCATATCGTCGGCGAGGACCGCGCCGAGGCCGGCGGCGGCCATGCCGTGGAGCCAGCGCACGCCCTCTGCCTGGTAGTCGCGGAGACTCGCGGCGAACCACGGCGGCAGATCGCGGAGAAGCGATTCCGGTGAGGGGATTTCCCACGCGAGGGTGTCCGGGGCGTGGACGACCACGCCCTCGGCCTCTTCCGCCATGATCGATTCGACGAAGCGGCCGATCGCGGTGCGCGAACCGGCACCGTCCTTCCCGTCCGCCTTCGCTCCGTCCACGGCATCCGCCTCGGCCTCCCCTGCCTCGCGGGCGCGGGCCTTCTCGAGGAATGCCGCTGCGCGGCGCAGCGCCCCCGCCTCTGCACGCACCCAGCGGCCGCGGAGCTGGACCAGATCCGAGGACGCGGCGACCATGCGCTGCAACTCGGTATCGTCCACCGTCTCCCCGCCGACGAGGATTTCCCACTTGATCTCGCCGAGCTGACGAAGGCCCAGGCGAGCCTCCGATTCGACCGGCGCGACGGCGGGGGCGGCACGCACCTCCGTGCGCACACGGGTCCACGCGCGAGGGAGCAGCACCTCGATCCCCCGCTCCTGGAGTGCAGCGGCGCCGCCGGAGACGAGCTCGACCACGGCGTCTCCCGGCACCAGGTAGTCGACGCCGCCTTCCGCGGTCTCCGCGCCTGCGAGCGGCGGGAACGCGATCTCGGCGGTGCGGAGGATCCCGACGAGCACGGGGGCGACGAGTTCCGGATCGTCGAGCTCCGAGAAAGGCCGGATGCCCTCCGCCCCGATGCGGACGAGGACCTGGATGCGCCAGAGTTCCTCGGTGGGCTCGAGCACGCGAAACACCACGTGGACATTTGCGGCGCCCGCATGGGTCGCGAAATCGCGGGAGCGCGCGACCATCGGGTGGTTGCCCGCCAGCTCCGGGTCCTCCCCGACAAGCGCTTTGACGAACGCAGGCATTGACGGTCGCGCGAGCGAGCGGCGGCGCACCTCGGCATCGGCCACCCAGTCCGCGAACGCCGCGATCTCCTCGGCCTCCATGATTCCGACAAGCCGCGACACCGAACCGAGCCACGAGAGGATCTCCGGGCTGCGGACGAGTTCCCACCGCGCGACGAAGGACTCCTCCACCCTGACAACGGGCACCACCTGCGCCTGGCCCACGAGCTCGCGGACCCCCGCGGCGAGCTGTCCGAGCACACGGAGGTCCGGGCCCGCCCACGAGCCGGCGTCCTCCGCCGCGGCGAGCTCGAGCACCCGCAGAGCCGCCCCCGCCGCCAGGTACTTCCCCGGGACCTTCGCGCGCCGCCACGTGCCCGAGACGGGCGCGCGCACCTCGACTTTGTGGACCAGCCTGACGCCGGAGAGGATCCTCTCCACCTCGGCCGGTGGCCCAACGCCCGCGATGGCCGCGGGGTCCTTCGCCGGCGCGATCGACTCGGGGCGGCGAAGCCCGGTCTCGCACCAGAGCGCGAGCACACCGCCGTCGAAGGCCGCGTGGAGGCGGTAGATCGGCGAGGCCATCAGCCACCCCACCTTTCTCCGCGCACTCGGTGGTCCAGCGCGCGATTATCCACAGGCGCCGGCGCGTCCACAGGTGGGAGATCCGTACCGCCGGACGACAGGACGGAAGGAAGCACACGGGTTCGATGAGTTGCCATGAGAGCCCCCTCCCTTCTCCGCCCCGGCGATCGAGCAATTCGATCCGTTGGGCCAACCGCTGGGCCAATCGTTGAGCCAAACTCTGGACCAAACGCTAGGCCGAACTCTAGGCCGAACTCTAGGCCGAACTCTGGACCGACCACTGACCATGGTGCCCGGCCACTCCGACATTCCGTGCTGTCGGGGTCGAATCCCCTCGCCGCCGCCACTTTCCCCGCCAGTTCTGCCGTCGGCTCCGCCTTTCGCGCTGCCTTTCGCGCCGTCTCCTGGACGGCCTTCGCCATCGCGGCGACGCTGGCGTTTGCGGCGTGGCTCATCGTCGCCGGTCCGCCGGAGAATGCGGTGCCGGGCTCGCCGCCGCGGTCCGCCGTCATGGGACTGATCGACCGGATCCAAGAGGTGCCGGAGCGGCCCGACGTGCCCGGGTACGGGCGCGAGTGCCCCTCGCCGTGTTCCTTTGGCGAGGCGTGGAGCGATTCCACCGACGCACCGGGCGGGCACAACGGATGTCCGACCCGGCAGGACGTGCTCGCTCGCGACATCCGCGGAGCGACCAAGAAGCCCGACGACGCGTGCGCGCGCAGCGGCGGTATCCTCGACGACCCCTATTCGGGCGAGCAGATCGTTCTCGGCTCCTCGTACGCCGATATCCACATCGACCACGTCTTCCCGCTCTCGGCGGCGTGGGATCTCGGCGCCGCCACGTGGGAGCAGCGCCAAAGGGACCGATTCGCGAACGATATCGACGCGAATCTCATCGCGGTCTCCGGTCCGGCGAATGTCGAGAAGGGCGACAAGCTGCCCTCGGAATGGATGCCGCCGGGGCCGTGGCGCTGCTTCTACGCCGGGAGGATGGCGGTCGCCGCGGTGACCTACGAGCTCGCCATGCCTACCGCGGATCTGGAGGAAATGCGGACGGCCGCGGGCACCTGCCTCGAACGCTGATGCGTCGGAGGAGATACCCGCGGCCGTACGTGCTTGCCGGCTTCGGCTCTCGCTCTAGCGGAAGTTTCGGCGCTCTCCGCGGCGCTGCCCGCGGTCGCCGCCGCGCCCGCCGTCTCCACCGCGACCGCCATTGCCGCGGTATCCGCCGGAGCGACGATCGCCGCCGCGATCGCCGCCGCCGGAACGGTGCGAGCCGGGCCGGCCCGCGGGCGGTCCCTGATCCGGGCGGATGTCGATGGGCTGCCCGCCGACCACGATGCCCTTCATGTCCTCGAGCTTCGAGGCGCTCAGTGAGGACGGGAGCTCGACGAGAGTGTGGTCGAAGCGGATCTGGATGCGCCCGATATCGGAGCCCGAGAGACCGGCCTCGTTTGCGAGGGCACCCATGATCGAGCCGGGCTTGACCCCGGAACGCTTGCCCACAGCGATGCGGTACATCGAGAGGTTGCCGTTCGACTCGCGGTGCTGGCGATCGCCCCGGCCGCGGTCGTCGCGGTCGAAACGCCCGCCGCGGTCGTTCCGGTCCCCGCGGTCGTTACGACGCTGGCGCTCCGGCTCCTTCATGAGGAACTCGTCCGAGTTCCGCGACTGCGTCGCGAGCGCCGCGGCGATGTCTTCCATGGGCACGGCGTGCTCGGAGGCGTACTCGGTGACGAGGCGGCGGAACAGCGCGAGGTTGGAGTCCTGGAGCGATTCGGTGATCGACTCAGCGAACTTGACCATGCGGATCTCGTTGACGTCATCGACCGTGGGGAGCTGGATCTCCTGCAGCGACTGGCGTGTCGAGCGCTCGATCTGCGAGAGGAGGCGGCGCTCACGCGGGGTGACGAAGAGCAGCGCGTGGCCGCTCCGGCCGGCGCGGCCCGTGCGGCCGATGCGGTGCACGTAGGACTCGACGTCGTGCGGGATGTCGTAATTGACCACGTGGCTGATGCGCGGGACGTCGAGGCCGCGTGCGGCCACGTCGGTGGCCACGAGTATGTCGATTCGGCCGTCCTTGAGCTGGTCGATCGTGCGCTCGCGGAGGTTCTGCGGGATGTCGCCGTTGATGGGCGCGGCCGAGAAGCCGCGGGCGCGGAGGCGCTCGGCGAGCTCCTCGGTGGCCTGCTTGGTGCGCACGAACATGATCATCGCGTCGAAGTCCTCGACCTCGAGGACGCGGGTGAGCGCATCGAGCTTGTCGCGGTGCGGAACCACGAGGTAGCGCTGCTCGATCGTCGAGGCCGTCGCGGTCTTCGACTTGACCTTCACCTCTGCCGGATCCGTGAGGTACTGCTGCGAGATGCGGCGGATCGCATTCGGCATCGTCGCGGAGAACAGCGCGACCTGTGCGGCCTCCGGGGTGTCCTCGAGGATGCGCTCGACGTCCTCCTGGAAGCCCATCGTGAGCATCTCGTCGGCCTCGTCGAGGACGAGGTGCTTGAGGCCCGAGAGGTCGAGCGTGCCCTTCTCGAGGTGGTCGATCACGCGGCCCGGGGTGCCGACGATGACCTGGGCGCCGCGGCGCAGGCCCGAAAGCTGGATGCCGTACGCCTGCCCACCGTATATGGGAAGCACGTTGACGCCGGGGAGCTTGGACGAGTAGGTCACACAGGCCTCGGCGACCTGCAGGGCGAGCTCGCGGGTCGGCGCGAGGATCAGGGCCTGCGGGGAACGCTCGGCGTGGTCGATGAGCGAGAGGATCGGCAGCGCGAACGCCGCGGTCTTGCCCGTGCCGGTCTGCGCGAGGCCCACGACGTCGCGGCCGCCGAGGATCAGAGGGATCGTCGCCTCCTGGATCGCCGAGGGCGATTCGTAGCCCACGGCGGTGACGGCCTCGAGCACCTTGGGGTGCAGGCCCATCGTGGAGAAGGTCACGGCATCGCTGTCGGCGGCCGACTTCTCGGCCGCCGGCTTCTCGGCCGCGGGCTTCTCAGTGGCCTGCTCCTCGGAAGCCTTCGGCTCCACCGAATCGGCGTTGCTCTCGGCGGCGTTCTCTGCAGCGTCATCTGCCACGGGCTGGTTTTCTTCGGACATAAGGGTCTCCATTTCCGCACCGCCACATTCGGGAGGTGGGATTGAGGCCGCTCTCGCGCGGCCGGGATGTCGGTCTGATCGTCGACCGGATCCCCGGCCGCATTCGAGTTTCGAGATTCGAGATTCGGGGCCTCTCCGGCATGGCCGGCACCCTCGTGGAGGCGACGCATTGCGTCGGCTGTCCACTCTACTGTCGCATCAAGCGTTAGACATTACGCGTCGCGGACGCAAAAGGCGTGATCGCGCAGCTAGGCGGGTTCGAGTGACGGCGCCCTGCGCACCGGAACCCCGATCCAAGCGAGCCCGACGAGCAGGCACAGCGCCCCCGATAGGCCGAACGCCCAGTCGAAACCGAGATGGTCGACGATCACGCCCGCCGCGATCGGCCCGAGGATCGTGCCGCCGTCCTGGGCCATCTGGAAGCTCGACATCACGTTGCCTCCGGATCGTTCGTTTCCGATGACGTCGGCGACCACGGCCTGCTCCGCCGGATTGAGCAGACCCGTTCCTATCCCACCGATGATGGACAGCGCGACGAACAGTGCCTCGTTCCCCACGAATCCGAGTACGCCGACGCTCGCGCCCGTCACGAGGAAACCGACCACGATGAGCGGCTTGCGACCGATCGAGTCGGCGAGCCGCCCGGCGATGAGCACGACGAGAGCGGTGCCCACGGCGAAGCACGCGAGCGAGACGCCCGCGATCTGGGCTCCGTGGGCAAAAGCCTGGGCGGCGAACAGCGGGACGATCGCTACGCGCATGCCGAACGAGGTCCAGCCGTTTGCGAACGCCCCGAAGAGGGCGCCCACGTACTGCGGCTCCCGGATCGCCTCGGAGAAGGTGAGCGGGGGGAGCTCGTCGTGCCCCGGTTCGCGCCGTCCACCCTCGCGCAGGAACACCGCGACCACGATCGTCGCAGCGAGCAGAGCCGCGGCGTAGATGTAGAAAGGCAGCCGCATGCCGAGCGAGCCGAGGAGGCCGCCCATGATCGGTCCGGCGATATTTCCGATCAGGAAGGCCGATGCGTAGTAGCTGGTCACCCGCCCACGGGAGGCCGGCGGCGCGAGGCGGACGAGCAGCGCCGCCGCCGAGACGGTGAACATCGTCGAGCCGAGCCCGCCGAGCGCGCGGAACACGAGCATCTGCCAGTAGTTCTGCGCGAGACCGGTGAGCAGCGTCGACACCGCCACGATCACGAGGCCAGTCATGTAGACCCTGCGTTCGCCGAGCTTGTTCACCAGCGAACCACCGACGGGCGCGAACACGAGGCGGAAGAACGCGAACGCGCTCACCACGACCGACGCTGCGGTCACCGATACGTCGAAGGACCTCGCGAACTGCGGCAGCACGGGCGCGACGAGCCCGAAGCCGAGTGCCACGCAGAGCGCAGCGGCGATGAGTACCCAGAGATCGGCGGGGATCCGATCGCCCTGCGCGGCCGCCGGGCGTGCTTCGTCCCGTGGCGTCATGCGGAGACGAGGATGCGCGCGAGCACCTGGACGCCGAACTCCAGGGCGCTCACGGGAACGCACTCGTCGACGGCGTGGAAGTTCCCGAACACGTCGAAATCATCGGGCACCCGCAGCGGTACGAAACCGTAGCCGTCGATCCCTAGCGTCGCGAGGTGCTTATTGTCCGTGCTCGCCGGGAGGAGGTAGGGCACGACCACGCCCTCGGGATCGGCCTCCGCGATGGCCTCGCGGAAGCGGTCGACGAGAGGATCGTCCGCAGGCGCCGCGATAGGCGGGGTCCAGCGCCATTCGACCTCGATGTCCTC
>NZ_DAINST010000085.1:0-12067 GCF_036741115.1 Dietzia sp. | reverse complement strand
CCACGGGGAACTCGAGGCCCTTGGCGGTGTGGAGGGTCATAAGCGTGACCTCGCCGGCATCGTCTGCCGGGATCTCATCGGCATCGGCGACGAGCGAGACGCGCTCGAGGAAGGCCTCGAGCGAGCCAGGGGCCGCGATGCCCTCGTCGAGCGCGGCATCGAGTTCCAGGGCTTCGGCATCTGCTTCGGCATCTACTTCGGT
The DNA here is from genome assembly GCF_036741115.1 of Dietzia sp. NCBI lineage: Bacteria > Bacillati > Actinomycetota > Actinomycetes > Mycobacteriales > Dietziaceae > Dietzia > Dietzia sp. The sequence goes on along the minus strand of NZ_DAINST010000085.1, from coordinate 11,865 downwards.
GCCTGCCTCGGGGTCCGCGCCGGCATCGTTGCCGGGGTCTTCCCCGGCCGCATCCCCGGTATCCGCCTCGACGCTGCGGCGCAGTGCCGCCTCAGAGGAGAATTCCCGGGCGACGCCCACGAGCTCCTCGAGGTTGTCGAGCCGCGTGCCGTCCTGCGGATCATTGGACCCCTGAAGCGCATCGCGATAGCCCGAGTCGTCGAGGATGGCGTCGAGGATCTCCCCGATGTCGGGGAAGGAGTCCTCCCCCGCGACGTGACCCGCGCCGTGGAGCCGTGCGCGCAGGCCATCGAGCATCTCGACGAACGCCGAAATGGCCTTGACCGCGCGGGAGCCGAGGCCGGCCACCTTGCCCTCTCCGGCCTCGCGCAGCGCAGTGCCGAAACCGATGCGGCGCATCTCCGCGTGGGCGACCACCGCCTGTTCGGCCTTGTCCCCGATGCCCCGGCGCGGGGTGTTGAGAATCCGGCGCATCGACACGGCATCCTCTTCGTTGAGCAGCACGCGTAGGTAGGCGACGGCGTCGCGGACCTCCTTGCGCTCGTAGAAGCGCAGCCCGCCGACCACCTTGTACGGGATGCCGAGGCGCAGGAAGATGTCCTCGAGCACGCGCGAGGAGTTATTGGTGCGGTAGAACACCGCGACGTCCGAGTAAGAGGCACCACCGGAGTCGACGAGACGGTCGATCTCGCCGGCGATGTACCGGGCCTCGTCGTGCTCGTTATCGGCCACGTAGCCGGTGATCAGCGAGCCGTCGTCCGAGGAGGTCCACAGGTTCTTCGGCCTGCGGCCCTCGTTCCGGGAGATCACCGCGTTGGCGGCCGTGAGGATGTTCTGGGTCGAGCGGTAGTTCTGTTCCAGGAGGATCGACTCGGCGTCCGGGAAGTCCTTCTCGAAGTCCTCGATGTTCCGGATGGTCGCGCCGCGGAAGGCGTAGATCGACTGGTCGGCATCGCCCACCACGCACAGTTCGGACGGCGGGACGCCGTACTCGGGCTCCCCCTCGCCCTCGGCTCCGCCGACGATGGTGCGGACGAGCACGTACTGCGCGTGGTTGGTGTCCTGGTACTCGTCGACGAGAACGTGGCGGAAGCGGCGCCTGTAGTACTCGGCCACCGCGGGGTTGTTGCGCAGGAGGGCGACGACCTCGCCGATCAGATCATCGAAATCGAAGGCGTTCGCCGCGCGCAGCCGCGCTGCGTACTCGACGTATACGGTGGCGATGGTCTCGGCGTTGCGGTTCCCGTCCTGCTGTGCCTCGGCCAGCGCCTGCTCGGGGCCGACGAGTTCGTTCTTGTGGTTCGAGATCGCATTGGCGAGGTAGCGCGGGGTGAACTTCTTGATGTCGAGCCCCTGCTCCTTCGCGATGATCGAGAGGAGCCGGCGGGCATCGTCGCCGTCGTAGATGGTGAAGTTCGAGTTCCGCCCCGGAACGAGCTGGTATTGCGCGCGGAGGATGCGCACGCAGATCGAGTGGAAAGTGGCGACCCACATGCGGCTCGCCTCCGGGCCCACGAGCTCTGCGACTCGCTCGCGCATCTCCGCAGCCGCCTTGTTGGTGAAGGTGATGGCGAGGATCTGGCCCGGGTGCGCTCCTCCGACCTCGAGGAGGTAGGCGATTCGCCTGGTGAGCACACTGGTCTTGCCCGAGCCCGCCCCAGCGACGATGAGCAGTGGGCCGCCGCGGTGGAGCACCGCCTGCCGCTGCTGCGGATTGAGCCCCTCGAGAAGACGCTCGGAGCGCGCGGATCCCGGCTGCGCAGGTGTGGTGGAGCTCGAAGAAGACCAATCAGACATAGTGCGTTCGAGGTTACCGCCCGCCCCGACAGCCCCGTCCTCGCGAGGAGCGCGACGACCGGCAGGCACGCACAGCGAGGCGGCCACCCCGTGGCGAACCCCGGCGTACGTCGTCATCTAGCGGCAGTAAGCTGGGGCACATGAGTGATTCCGCCCGCGAAGATGCCACCGCACCCGGCGCTGCCGGCGGCCCGCACCTCGATCCCGCGGGCACGGACGATCCCCTGTCCGAGAGCGAGATCCAGGAGCTCCGCGTCGAAATCGACAGGCTCGACGCCGAGATCCTCTCGGCGATCAAGCGCCGCGCGGAGATTTCCCGGCGCATCGGCCGGACCCGCATGGCCTCCGGCGGGACGCGGCTCGTCCACACGCGCGAGCTCAAGGTCTACGAGCGCTTCGCAGAGCTGGGCGAGGAGGGCCGGATGCTGGCCCAGCTCCTGCTCCGGCTCGGTCGGGGAAGGCTGGGCTGAGGCCGCCGGCCGGCAGCCCCTGGGGCGTCGCGGGCCTCACGGCCGCCGCCGACCCGGCTGCGTCACTAAGCTGACTATCTGTGGAGTCGGGCACGCCCGATTTTCGCCCGAGCCCCGGACGAGGAGAGCAACGCAGTGAACGCCGAGAAGAGCCCGAACGCCGAGGTCCGCAACGAGGACGCCGAACCGGCCCGCGACCGGGCCCGAACCGACATCTCCACGACCCCCGAGTGGGAGGCCGTCGGCGGGCTCGTCGACTCGCTCGCCGAGACCTCGCTCCGCGGGCTCTTCGCCGGCGATCCAGGCCGCGCCGAGCGGATGACCACGAATGCCTGCGACCTCCACGCGGACTGGTCGAAGAACATCGTGACCTCCGAAATCGTCGACGCCCTGTTCGCCCTCGCCGAGCGTGCCGGGGTCGAGGCGCAGCGGGACGCGATGTTCGCCGGCGAGCACATCAACACCACCGAGGACCGCTCCGTGCTCCATACAGCGCTGCGCGTCCCCGAAGGCGCCTCGCTCGAGGTCGACGGCACGGACGTCGCCGAGCAGGTCCACGCCGAGCTGCGATCCATGCGCGAGTTCGCCGAGAAGATCCGCTCCGGCGAGTGGACCGGGCACACGGGCAAGCGGATCGATACCGTGGTCGGCATCGGGATCGGCGGGTCCGACCTCGGCCCCGTGATGGTCGACAAGGCACTGCGTCACTACCAAGCCGCCGGGATCCGGGCCCTCTACGTCTCGAACGTCGACCCCGCCGACCTCTCCGCAGTGCTCGCCGAGATCGATCCCGAGACCACGCTCGTCGTGGTCGCCTCGAAGACCTTCTCCACGCAGGAGACCCTCGCCAATGCACGCGCCGCGCGTCGGCATTTCGTCGAGGCACTCGGCGACGAAGCCGCCGTGGCCTCCCATTTCGTCGCCGTCTCCACCGCCGCCGAGAAAGTCGCCGACTTCGGCATCGATCAGGGCGCGATGTTCGGATTCTGGGACTGGGTCGGCGGGCGCTACTCAGTGGACTCGGCGATCGGGCTCACGTGCATGATCACGGCCGGCCCCGACGCCTTCGACGAGTTCCTCTCCGGATTCCACGCGATGGACGAGCACTTCCGCAGCGCCCCCGCGAGGGAGAACCTGCCGGTGATCATGGGCCTCCTCTCCGTCTGGTACTCGGACTTCCTCGGGGCCCAGTCGACCGCCGTCATCCCCTATGCCGAAGACCTGGGGCGGTTCCCCGCCTACCTCCAGCAGCTCACGATGGAGTCGCTCGGCAAGTCGGTGCGCAAGGACGGGGCCGACGTCTCGTACCCGACCGGGCTGGTGTGGTGGGGCGAACCCGGCACCAACGGCCAGCACGCGTTCTTCCAACTCCTCCACCAGGGCACGCAGCTCGTGCCGGTGGACTTCCTCGGCTTCGCCGAGCCGCTCGACGACATCGCCGCGATCGATCCGTCCGGCGAGGAGCGCGGCTCGATGCACGACCTTTTGATGAGCAACTTCTTCGCGCAGTCCCGCGTGCTCGCCTTCGGCAGGACCAAGGACGAGATCCTCGCCGAGGGCGTCTCACCCGAGCTCGCGCCGCACAAGGTGATGCCCGGCAACCGGCCCTCGACCTCGATCCTCGCGCCGCGGCTCACGCCCTCGGTGCTCGGGCAGCTCATCGCGCTCTACGAGCACTCCGTGTTCGTCCAGGCCGCCGTATGGGGCATCAACGCGTTCGACCAGTGGGGCGTTGAGCTGGGCAAGAAGCAGGCCGGCGAGCTCCTCCCCTTCCTGACGGCGGAGGCCGGATCGCCCGAGGCGCGCCCGGATTTCGACGGTTCGACAGATGCGCTGATCCGCGCGTACCGCGAGATGCGCGGGCGGGGTTAGGGGCGGGGGCTTCCGTCAGAGCATCTTTCGGGAGACAGGCTCGGGAAGGTAGCGCAGAGCCGGATCGACCACGGTCCACGGCAGCGACGGCACCGCCGCCTGCGCCGGTTCACGGTCGATGGCCGCGACGAGCGATGCGACGCCCTTGTCGAAGTCGGCCTTGAGCGGGCTCTGGTTCTGGGTGGTCATGTCGGTGTCGATGTAGCCGGGCAGGATCGTCGAGACGACGATGTCCGAGCCGCGCCTGCTCTGCTCGGCGTGGATGCCCTGCGCGAGAGAGGTGACGAACGCCTTGGTCGCCGCGTAGGTCGTCTCGGCGCCAAGCATGCCGCGGCGCGATGCGATCGAGGAGATGAAGACGAGGTGCCCGGGTCGGTTCGACCCGCGCAATAGCTCAATGGCGACCTCCGCCTGGTGGAGCGTGCCGAGGACGTTGACCTCCGCGGTCTGCGCGTTGGCCCAGGACTTCCCCGAGCCGACGGACGCGCCCTTGCCGAGCCCGGCATTGAGCACGAATCGATCGATGCCCCCGAGCGAGTCGTCGAAGCGGGTGAAGACCTCGCGTACGGCCTCAGAATCGGTGACATCGAGCTCGGCGACCTCGACCTGGATCGAAGGATTCTCCGCGAGAAGTTCGGCCTTGAGCGTCTCGAGATTGCCGAGCCGTCGTGCGGCGAGCGCGAGGTTGTGCCCCTTGGCCGCCCAGGTTCGTGCCATACCCTCGCCGAGCCCCGCGCTCGCGCCGGTGATGAGGATGTTCTTCCGCTCAGGGATGTGCTTCTTCTTTCGCCCGAACATGTCTCGCCGACGATCCATGTGCTTTCCCCGCCCTTCTCCGTTCGCCAGTGTTTTCCCTGCCCTCTTGCGCTCTCACATCGTGATCGGGATCATTCCCGGAAGCTGAGCGATGGGGACGCCCAGGCTGAGGCGACGCCGCGAATCACGAGCTCGAGCCGGTGCGCGCCGAGGTACTTTCATTTCCTAGAATATACGCCGGGACCAGGATAGTTACTTCTTCGAACATGTTTTCTTCCTCGCCCCCTTGGCAGAGGACTCCAATTGATTCTGGCCGGCCGGGAACTTTTTGCACCTGATCAACACCTCAATACAAGCTTCCCTGTCGGCGGCCTGACCCGCGGGCGGGAATTCCACCCGTCCCGACAACGAATGGAGCGAGACCGTGCCGCCAGCACAACCGAATTCCTGGGTCCTCTCCATCGATTTCGGGACGTCGAACACGGCCGCCGCGCACACCGGTGCCGTGAGCGATTCGATCGAGGCGCTCCAGCTGAGCCACGACCGGACCACGATGTCCTCGGCGGTCTTCGTCGAGTCCCCGCGCGACGTGGACACCGGCAACGTCGCCTACGACAAGGCGCAGCGCAACCCGAGCGGCTACCTCGCATCCCCGAAACGGACGGTCGCGCAGGGCACGACGTTCGTCAACGGATACGACGTGCCGGCGCATATCCCGATCGGCGCGGTGCTCGGCAGCGCTTTCCGCCGGGCGATCGCCGCCCACGATGGGCAGCCGCCGCGCGAGCTCGTACTCACGCACCCCGAAGCGTGGACCGAAGGTGAAATCGAGATCCTTCTCCGCGCCGCATCCGAGCTGGGCCTCGATCCGCAGCACATCCGGACCGTCTCCGAGCCACGCGCTGCGGCGGCGTACTATTCGCGCGGCAGCTCGCTGTCTCCGGGCGATTCGATCGGAGTCTTCGATTTCGGTGGCGGCACGCTCGATGTCGCCGTGCTCCGTGCCACCGGCGACGGGACATTCGATGTGGTCGCCGCCCGTGGTGACAATCAGGTCGGCGGCAAGAACTTCGATGCCCGAATCCGGGCGTGGGTCGACGAGCAGCTCGAAGACTCGCACCCGGGAACTCTCGAATTCCTCCGCACGCACGCTTCGGTCGAACAGATCCACGCGCTCAACGATTCGATCCGCCGAGCCAAAGAACTACTGTCCGAGACCCGCACGGCGACGATCAGTATCCCTTCCGACGGCGAGAACGTCCGGGTGCAGGTCACGAGGGACGAGTTCGAGTCGATCATCGATCCCACCCTCCGCCATTCCTACGAGCTCACCCGCGACACCCTCATCGCCGGCGGAGTCTCCGGCCCATCGGACCTCAAGGCGCTCTACCTCACCGGCGGCTCGTCGCGGATCCCCGCGGTGCACAGCATGCTCGCCGCCCTTGGTCCGATCGCCAGGCTCGACGACCCGAAGACGGTCGTCGCGCAGGGTGCACTCGCCACCGCGGTGCCCGTCCTGCGGGGGCTCGGTGCCGGATCGAAGGGTCCATATGGTTCCCACGCCCCCGGCACCCGAATCGATCCGGATTCACCCGGCAATGCCCCGTCTGCGACGGGTGCATCCCGAAAGCGGCGTGGGATCCTCGTCGGGGCCGCCGCGGTGGTCGTCGTTCTCGTCCTCGCGGTGAGTGGGTTCTTTGCCGTCCGCGGGTTCGGTTCGAATGACGGCACAGGTCCGACCGCGGCGGGGCCTACCGATTCCGACGCTCCGCTGGTCGATACGCAAGACATCCTCGATGCCCTCCCGCAAAAGCTAAGCAGCGAGATCGATGGGTGCAATGTCGACGGTTCGACGACCGGAGGCGGCCGCGAGGTCATGTGCACACTCGTCGAGAATTCGCCGCTCATACCCACGGATACCGATTCGGCCGGCAAGAAGTACGTGTGGCTGGCCGTCGACAAATCCCAGGCCGAGTCGGAGATTCTCAATATCCGAGATGGATCCATCGCGGACACCTCCGACGAGATCGATGAGTTGATCGAGAATTCCGCCCGCGATGCAGCCACAAGAGTGGTTGGGGTCGAAGGGAACAAGAGCGATCCGCTGAGCATCCGATACGCGAATACCCGAACCGGGATCTTGTTGAAAAGCTCGGATTTCTACCAGCTCGACGACGTCAAGATCTTCCTCAACAATGCCGGCCTGATGGCCTGAACGGCCGCCGGCTCCGACCAGAACTTCACGATCACATCGGATGAACGGAGAAACAATGTCCATCTGGAAGAAATCTCTCGCGCTCGGGGCGTGCGTCATGCTGTCGCTCGCCGCGTGCAGCCAGGACGGCTCGAGTGACGAGGCGGCGGAACCCACGGTGGACGAAGCACTCCTCGACACCGGAGACAACCCCACGACTCCCCAGGAGCCGTTCGGCAAAGTCGAGGAGGACAACGTACTCGATTTCGAGACCCAGCGGATGGCCGAGTACGTCTCGCTGCCTTACGAGATCGATCCGGAACTCAGCGTCCGTGCCAGCTCACCCATCCAGAACATCCGCTCGGCGGTGCAGGCCGACGGCACGTATACCGGCGCTGCGATATACAAGGGCAATGACATGCTCTATGGATTTATGGGCTTTGGCGAGACCCCGGCGAATACCGCCGAGGACAAGCCCACGCAGAAGGAGCTCAAGCATCAGGTGACTCGCTTTGCTGCTCCCGACGGGCCGGTCTCGACGGCTGACGGACTCGTGCAGTACTACCTCACCGGGGAGCCACCAGAGGGGGCCGATGTCGCCTCCATGGCCCCGGATAATCCCGAACTCGGCGATCCGCCGGTCGAGCCAGCCACTGTCGAAGAGGTCCCGGGCCACCCCGACACTCGCGCCTTCTCCCGGCAGAGCTTTGACGAAGGAAAGATCGAGGTTCGTGCCTATACACCGCACGGTGATTATCTCTTTTCGGATACCCTCACCGTCGCGCCAGAACAGAAGCAGTGGGCACTGGAGACACTCGCTCATTCCGTCGACGTCCAGGGTCCGATGATCGACCAGTTCCTCGGAATAGAGACGAAAATGAATCCCCGGCCCGAGGGTTCTCCCGAAGTCGACAAGACCGTCGACCAGGATCACATCCTCATCTACACGATCCCCAGCGACGAAGACAGCGCCAATCTGAATGGAGCGGGCCGCGCAGTTTACGGGCCCCGGGGTTACTCGCATCTCACAGAATTTCAGGAACCGGTTTTCGAAGCCCTCACCGAGGCTGGAGTAGAGAACGTCGCGGTGTGGGGCACCGAGGTCATGCGAGCAGCGGGCGAAGACAAGGCCAAGACGCTCTTGGATCAGCTGATCCGCATCGAGACCGACGGTGGGGCAAAGGTCAAGGAATCTCCGGCGGGGCTCCCTACCGCCAAGTGCATCTCGGACGCGATGGATTTCGGAATCGCCAACCAGTGCTACATCCGAAATGGGCGGTACATCGCGGTCTCTTCGGCCCTCGACGACATGAAAAAGGCCCATCAGGACATCTCTGCCGAGTACAAGATCCTCCAGCAGGCAGATCAGAATGCCTGATCTAGGCGGCCAAGCCTCCGGGTGGGATCTCTGCGTCGATTTCGGTTCCTCGGCGACTGCGGCGGCGCAAGCGGCAAGTGGTAGCGCGGACACCGCAGTTCTTCCTCTGGGCAATGACTCCGCGACACTGCGATCGGCGATCTACATCGAATCGCCCGAGCGCATAGCCGTCGGCGATGTGGCCTACGACAAGGCGCAGCGTAACCCCACCGGATTCGTCCCGTTCCCCAAGTTCGCCGTCTCCCAAGAAATGATGCACGCCGGTGGGTTCGATGTTCCGGCAGCGGTCGCGATCTCCGCGATTATCGGCTCCGTCGTGGAGAGGGCAATGGGATCCCAAGGCGGTAGTCCGCCTCGGCGCCTCATTCTCACGCACCCCGAGGCCTGGACGCAGCGGCAGGTCGGCGTCCTTGTCGAGGCCGCTCGGCGACTCTCGCTCGAGGGGACCGAGATAGTCACCCGTTCTGAGGCACACGCTGCGGCCTCCTACTATTCGAGGTCGAAGCACCTCCCTGCGGGTGCGACGATCGCCGTCGTCGACTTCGGTGGCGGCACCCTCGATGCCGCCGTGCTGCGGTCGAATGAGGACGGATCGTTTACGGTCCTGTCCTCGAATGGCGCCGCCGACATCGGCGGTCGGAACATCGATGCGCTCATGCGCGCCCTCCTCGACGAGAAGCTCACCGTTTCCCGGTCAGACGTGCTCGGCTACCTCCGCACCCAGGCCGCGCCCGACCAGCTCTTCGCCCTCGACAACTCGATCCGGCGTGCCAAGGAAACACTGTCCGAGGCCCGGTCCAGCTCGATCGTCGTGCCGACGCCCGGCGGAGATCCCCTGTCAGTCGAGGTCACCCGCCCCGAGCTCGAGCGGGCCATCGGCCCGCTTATCGGGGCTGCACGGGACCTCACCGCCCGCACGCTCTCCGAGGGCGGAGTGAACTCCCCGTACGACCTCGAGGCGCTTTATCTCGTTGGCGGTTCCTCGCGGGTCCCGCTGGTGCACCGAGCGCTCGCGGACCTCGGCCCGATCGCCACGCTCGACGACCCCAAGACCATCGTCGCCCAGGGCGCACTCGGCGCCACCGCACCCGTCGCGCGGCACCTCGCGGGATCGGTGGGTTCGCCAGCCGGCGGCCGGCCGGCGGATGACGCCGCGACGGACAGCGACACGACGGCCGGCGGCGATGAGAGCTCGAAGCGAAAGCGGCGCCTGTCGATCATCGCCGCGGCGCTCGTCTGTGTCGTCGTTCTCGTCGCGGCTGGGACGTTCGCCGTCATCCACAACAGCAATGGAGACGGCAACGGCGAGGCCGCGAATGAGACGCCCGCCCCAGTCCTTCCCGCCAAATACGAGAAGGACCTGCGCGCTGCCCTTCCTGCAGAGCTGTCCGAGATTGTCGTCGGATGCGAACCGTCCGGTGAAAGCAAGTACGGCGGGGTCACCTTCCGCTGCGACGTGGATGAGCAGAAGTCTCCCGTCAAGGACGCGTTCAAGTACGGCGACGGATCCGTGGACCTCACAGCAGACGAAGGCGAAGCCGAGATCGAGCTGAACAAGGTCACGATGATGACGGGCTCGTCGTACTACTCGGACGCGGGATCGAAACTGATCCAAAGTCCGGACGAGCTCACCGCGGCCCGGATCGAAGGATCCACAGAGACCTCGATGCAGGTCTCGGCAGCGAACACGGAACTCCATGTCGTGCTGGAGTGCTTCGACTTCGCGTCTCCGGAGAAGGCGCAGGAGTTCCTCGAGAAGACGGGGATCCTGCCGACCTCATAAGTAGAGACCCCACCGCTTTTCTACCCCTGGCACTGCGGGCAGAAGAACACCGTCCGCGCGAACGGATCGGCGTCGGCGGGATTTCCCGTGAACTCGGAGAGCTCGCTCGCGCGGATTTCGGCTCCGCACCGCCGGCATTGCTCGCCGCCGCGGCCGTACACCCAGTGCCTGCTGCGCGGCCGGTCGATCCCGGTGAACACCCGGATCTGTCGCCGCACGTTGACGGCCATAGTCTTGCGCGCGAGCAGCAAAAGCGGCTCGAGCCCGCCGGCGGAGTCGACCTCGGCGACCGTCCGAGCCGGATCCACGCCGCGCAAGAAAAGCAGCTCGCTTCGATACTCGTTGCCGATCCCGGCGACGAGTCGCTGATCGAGCACCGCCGCCCCGATGGCGCGCGGACCCGCGGTACGCAGGCGCCGCAGCGCCTCGGCTCCGCTCCAATCACCGACCCGAAACGCCTCGCCCGGACGCGCCTCCCCGAGCAGGTCAGGGCCGATGTGCGCGACCCGAGACGCCGCTTCTTCGGCCGTGAACACATCGAGCTCGCCGAGCTCGACTCCGACGGCCTCGCGTCCGTTCGCCGACCGAAGCACGACCCGCGCGAGAAATGCCGGGAACGGCCACCGCTCCCCCGCGGCGTGGACGAACCACTTCCCCTCCATCTTGAGGTGCGCGTGGATGACGGCGGACGGAGCTCCTTCCCTGGCCTCTTGCACCTCCCCGACATCGATGAACAGGTGTTTGCCCACCGCGCGGGCGCCGAGGACGTGCCGGCCCGCGAGGTCGACTTCGGCGAAGCGCGGCACGCGGATGTCGGTGCGCGTGAGTTCGCGTCCCGCCATCGCCTCGTCGATCTTCGCCGCGGCGCGGTGGACCGAATCGCCTTCAGGCACGGGTGCCCCCGTACCCCGCGCGCAGGCGAAGTCCCTGCGGCACCGCTGCGAAGCCGGCAGCGCGCAGGTGTTCCGCCCACGGAGACGTCGATGCCGCGTCCCCGTTGATACTCGCCACCGTAAGCGTGCCGACCGACCCCGAGCGCACCTTCGCAGCCAGCTCCCTGGCGGCGAGCGCCACCGGCTCTGCCCGCTCCGTGAACACGAGCATCGTTTTGCCGCCGCGCTCTAGGTAGAAGGCGAGCTCGCCATCGACGAGCACGACGAGGGCCCCGGACCGCCGCGCCGCGCGGGCGCCCTCGCCCGGCGGTTCGGGCCACGTGAGCGCCGCGCCGTAGGGGTTCGCCGGGTCGGTCGCGGCGAGGAGAAGTACCTCGGGAGTGTCCTGGCCGCGCGACCACGTGCTTGCATCGGCTGTGGCCTCGAAAGCACGCAGGCGGTCGATGGTCGAGCCGTCCGCGAACTGGGATCCGCCGAGGCCTTCGATGTAGTAGCCCCGGCGCGGGCCGCCGGAGTCCTCCATTGCCGCGAGCACCTTGTACACGGCGGCGAAGCCGCCGGCCACTCCCTCGGATTCCACTGCCCCGCGGGTGACGACCCCGTGGCGCGCGAGCACGAGTTCCGCCGCGGCGTGCGCGCGGAGGGTGGGATCGCGCTCCGGCTCGGGCATCGCGGACCAGCGGCCGGCGAGCACCGGCGGGGTACGCATCCCCGTGCCGATG
>NZ_DAINST010000084.1:0-12175 GCF_036741115.1 Dietzia sp. | reverse complement strand
GCGTTGACGCCGCCACCGCCGACGCCGACGACCTTGATCACGGCGAGGTAGTTCTTTGGTTCAGTCATTCGGGATTGCGCCCTTCCCTGGTGGTCTCGAGCAGTGTTCGAATTCACATGGTGTTGTCGTTGGTCCTGCCGGAGCCCAATCTCGACGGGAAAAGTCTAAACCTCAACTAAAGGGTTAAACTTGCAGGTCAACGGCTTACCGACGGGCACGACGTTAGGCAAGGCCCACCGGAATTTCCATGAGGCGCGCCGAATCCCGCGGGCGTGTCGCGGGGATCAGCCCTTGGACACGGGCATGGCGGGATTCGAGACGTTCCAGCGCTGCCCCGGCTTGTCCATGACGACGGCGAACGAGTCCGCCTTTTCCTTCGTCTGTTCGCTGGATCCCCACTCGATGACCCGCCCGTCGGCGAGCGTGACCTCGTAGCCTTGCGGCGTGGACGAGGAAACCCCGGTGACGATCTGTTCCGCCCCGTGCGCCGCGGTCGCCGCGCGGAGAGCGTCGGAGATGCCCACAATCTCGCGCACCGCCTGCGGGGCGACCTGGAGCTAGACGCCCTCGAGCTTCGCCCGCAGCAACCCGTCGGGCACGTTCCCCGACTGGTCGAAATCGACGCCTTCGCGGTCGAAGATGTGATCCGCGCCGTCGATGGAGACGACCGCTGCCGGCTCGCGCTCGACGACCTCGATGCGGAGCGTCGACGGGTACTCGCGGACGACCCGCACCTCGGAGACGGTGGGGATGGTCGACACGCGCTGAGCGATCTGCCTCGAGTCGACCTGGAGCAACGGCGTGCCGTTCGACACGGCGGCCTGGTCGACGACGGCCTGCCGCTGATCGTCGGGCACCCCGGTGACCTCGATGCTGCGCACCGCGAGCACGGGGAGGAAGTACACCGCGAGGTAGAGCACTACGGCGACGAGTGCGACGAGAGCGGCGGCGCCGGCGATCCTGTTGTTCCGCCGCTTGCGCCTGCGCACCTCGGCGCGGACGACGGGGTCGGACATCCGTACCCGGCGGCGCGAGGAATCGATCTCCGCGGCGTCGGCGCGGGCCGCGGGGTCGTCGGGGAGCGTGCGCTCGGCGCTGCGAGCCGACTGCGCGGCCTTCGAATCGGACGACGATGCAGGTCCGGCCCCGGCTGCCGCGGCGCCCGAGGTCCTCCCCCGCCGTCCCCGATTGCCGTCCGGCCCGCTGTTCCCGCGGCCACGGGATCCCCTGTTCTCGGCCATCAGGAGCTCCTCGCCGCCAGGGCCTCGAGCAGGCGGGGACCGACGGTCGTGATGTCCCCCGCACCGATGGTGAACACAGTGTCGCCGGGGCGGGCGAGGTCGAGCGCCGCGGCGGTGACGGCATCGAGGTCCTCCGCCGTCACCACCGGCACGGAGACGTGGCCGGCGACGAGCGCGGCGTCCACGCCTGGCTGCGGCTGCTCGCGGGCGCCATAGACCTCGGCGACGACGACTTCGTCGGCGAGGGAGAGCGCCTCCCCGAACTCGGCGGCGAAGAGCTTGGTCCGCGAGTACATGTGCGGCTGGAACAGGGCGATGAGCCGCGCGGGCGCCAGCGCGCCCTCACCCGCCGCGGGAGCGGACTCGGAATCGATCGCCGCGCGTGCAGCGGTGAGCACTGCGCGGACCTCGGTCGGATGGTGCGCATAGTCGTCGTACACGCGAACGCCTGCCACCGAGCCCTTGAACTCGAAGCGACGACCGACGCCACCGAATGCGGCGAGACCCGCGGCGAACGCCCCCTGCTCCGCGCCGACCTCGTGCGCGGAGAGCAGCGCGGCGACGGCGTTGAACAGCATGTGCTCCCCGGCGATCCCCACGGAGATGCGGTGCTGGGAGGGCTGCCCCGCCGCTCTGTCGAGGGCGAGTGTGCCTCGGGTGGTGTCGCCGACGACCTCGATTCCGGAGATCGATGCGGCAACGAGCGGGCGCAGGTCCGCGGGAAGCGCCTCGGGCTCGCCGGTATAGCCGAGTACGCGGACGCCGGCCGCAGCCGCGCGTCGCGCACGCTCGGCCGCACCCGGGTCGTCGAGGCACGCGACCAGGGCGCCGTCCGGCCCGATCCGCGCGATAAAGGTGTCGAAGACGCCGAAATACTCCTCTTCCGAGGAGAAGTGGTCCATGTGGTCGGGCTCGGCGTTCGTGAGGATGACGACGTCCGGCTGGTAGTCGACGAGCGAGCCGTCGGACTCGTCTGCCTCCGCGACGAAGACGGGATCCGCACCGCCACGCGCGTTCGTCCCCAGCTCGAGCACGGTCCCGCCGACCGCGAAGGACGGATCGAGGTCCGCCGCGAGCAGCCCCGAGACGAGCATCGACGTGGTCGAGGTCTTGCCGTGCGTGCCGCACACCATGATCGAGCGGCCGGTCGCCGCGAGCCGCCCGAGTACTTGCGAACGGGTGAGCACCGGGATGCCGGCCGCCGCACGCGCCGCGACGAGCTCCGGATTATCGGCGGGAATAGCGGCCTTGGAGATGACGACGGCCTCCGGCATCGCCCCGGTGAGGCGGAGATTGCCCTCTTCGTGCCCGATCGCGATGTGCGCGCCCAGCTCAGTGAGCTCGGCGATCGTCGCCCCGTCCCGCTGGTCCGAGCCCGACACGGCGACCCCGCGGCCGAGGAGGATCCGCGCGATGGCGCTCATCCCCGCGCCGCCGATACCGATGAGGTGGACGCTGCGGAACGGCTCCTCGCTGGAGGTCGTGGCGTCGGTGCTCGTGGGAGTGGTGCTCATGCGGTGTGGAGGCTTTCGGGTCGAGAGGAATGTGGCGTGTCGTGCCGAAGTCGTCGTGTCGTGTCGTGTCGAGACCAGCCTATGTGCGGCTACGGGAGTCGAGGAGGCCGAGGGCTACTCCGGCGACCTCGTCGGCTGCGTCGCGAGAGCCCGCGCCCAGCGCGGCTTCCGACATCCGCTTCAGGCGGGCGGAATCGGCGGCGAGCGGGAGGACCTCGTCCCGGATGCGCTCTGCGGTGAACTCGCCGTCGGGGATCTGGACTGCGGCGCCGCCGGAAACCAATGTGCGGGCGTTGAGGGCCTGCTCCCCGTTGCCGATGGGCAAAGGAACGAAGACCGCCGGCAGGCCGACTGCCGAGACCTCGGCGACTGTCATCGCGCCCGAGCGGCATACGACGAGGTCGGCTGCGGCATACGCGAGGTCCATCCGCGAAATGTACGGGACCTGCACGTATCCGGGCGATACGTCCCCGGGGTAGGAAGCCAGGTCGATCCCCTTGCCCTCGCCAGTGGCGTGGAGGACTCCGATTCCCGCGGCGCGGAAGTCGTCTGCCGCGCCGGCGAAGGCCTTGTTGAGCGAGGCCGCGCCCTGGGAACCGCCGACGACGAGGACGACGGTGCCCTCGGCGCCGAGGCCGAAGAACTCGCGGGCCTCTGCACGCAACGCCGAGCGGTCGAGGCCGGTGATCGCCTCGCGCACGGGATTACCCACGACTGTCGCCTCGAGGCCGGAGCCCGGGACCGCGGCCATCACCGAGTCGGCGATACGCACTCCGAGCTTGTTGGCCAGACCCGCACTCGCGTTGGCCTCGTGGACGACCACGGGCGGGCGCGAGCGCCGCGACATGAGCATGAGCGTGAGGTACACGGGGACGCAGGCATAGCCACCGAAGCCGACGACCACGCCCGGCGCCGCCTTGCGAATCAGAGAGCGGGTCCCAGCGATGGCCTTGACCAGCCGGAACGGGAGCTTGAACAGGTCTGCATTGACCTTCCGTGGCAGCGGAACCGGGTCGACGAGCTCGAGATCGAAGCCGCGCGCCGGCACGATCCTTCCCTCCATACCGCGGGGCGTGCCCACGGCGCGGACGTCGATACCGGGGCGCGCCCTGCGGAGCGCCTCACCGACGGCGAGCGCGGGCTCGATGTGCCCGGCGGTCCCGCCGCCGACCACCCACGCGATGCTCTGCTCGCTCACCTAGCTCGTCCCCCTCGATCGTCGCTGCTGCCTGTCCGTGCCGTTCACCCTGTCCGCACCGCCGGGGCGTCCCGCGCCGCGGCGCTGCGTGTACTGCGGGTAGCCGGTCGTACCCGAACCCCGTACATCCTGCCGTCGCGCTTCCTGACGCCCCTGCTGCCCCGAGAGGCGCTCGCGGGCTTCGCGCGACGGGCGCGGCTCCGCGCTGGGGACGCTGCGGAGTTGCCCTCGCCGCGCGCCCTGCGTTCCCGCGCCCCTGCCCTGCTCGGGCGCACCGCGGCGTGAAGCCGCGGCACCGGCTGCGCCGGGCCCCTGCGGAGAGCGGCGCTGCGGCGTCTGTCCCTGCGCAGCCGGCCCCTGTGCCCCCGCGCCCCTGCGGCGCATCTCCTCGCGCGCCGCGTGGGTGGTGCGGCCCGTCATCGCCCTACTCCGCTGGCCCTCGCGGACCACGGGTGCGCTCTCGTACCGCGCCTTCGGGCTCTGTACCGGCTCGCCGTACCGCTTCCCGCCGGAGCTCGAGCGCCCGGGCTTGCCCGAGGGCTTGACCAACGGCCCAGGCGTGTACGGCTGAGGTGCGGGCAGGGACCAGAAGTGCCGCCGCCCCGCGGCGCGAGCGCGGTAGTCCGAGATCGCCTCGGGCTCGTGCCTCGCGCAGTTCGCGAGCAGGCCGAGCGAGGTGAGCGTGACCACCGCGGACGAGCCGCCGTACGAGATGAGCGGGAGCTGGATGCCCGTGACGGGCAGGAGCCCGACTACATAGCCGATGTTGATGAACGCCTGGATGGAGATCGTGGTCGCCACGGTTCCCGCGACGAGGCGCCGGAACGGATCGACCGAGCGCATGGCGATGCGCACGCCTACCGCGGCGAGCGCGATGTAGAGCCCGACGACGAACGCCGCCCCGACCCAGCCGAGCTCCTCGCCGATGATCGCGAAGATGAAGTCGTTGGAGGCCTCGGGGAGGTAGAACCACTTCGCCGAGGACTGCCCGAGCCCCTGGCCGAAGAGTCCGCCCTCGGCGAGCGAGAGCATGCCCTGATACGTCTGGTAGCCGTCCGTACCGGTGCGGTCGAAGTTGCCCTGCAGGGTGTTGAGGTACACCTGCACGCGGGACATCCGGTAGGCCTGCGTCGAGGCGAAGACGATGAAGACCACGACGGACGAGCCGAGGAACACCATGAGCGGCTTCCACGGGAAGCCCGCGAGGAAGATGAGCACGAGATACGCGATCGCGATCGAGGTCGCCATGCCCATGTCCGGCGCCACGAGCACGAGGCCGCCGATGAGCACGGGCCCGAGCGCGGCCGGCCAGAAGTAGTCCTTGATGGTCGCCGAGCGGAGCCGGGGCGCGAGGACCATGGCGACCCAGAGGATCACCGCGAGGCGGCCGATCTCTGCAGGCTGGATGGCGAAGCCGCCGAGTTGGATCCAGCCACGCGAGCCATTGACCTCGCTACCGACGCCGGGCACGAGCACCGCCACGAGGAGCAGCACGGAGATCCCCAGGAACCACGGGACCAGCTTCTTGAGCGTCTCGAAACGCATCCGCAGCGCGACGTAGAAGCCGATCGCGCCGACGAACACGAGAATGGCCTGGCGGATGAGGAAGTAGAAGGGGCTCGAGGTCTCCGCGTACGCGCGGACGCTCGAGGAGGACTGGACCATGATCAGGCCCACCGCCACGAGGAGCACCGTGATCCCGAGGACGATGTGGAACGACGCCGTCGGTCCGTTGAACCGGGCGCGGATCGCCTCCCACATACCGAGCGCGCGTTGCTGCCCGCCCGCGGAACCCGAGGTCTCCCCCTCGGTCGCGATCGCCGATCGAGTCATCGGCCCTCCCCGCCTTCTGTGCTGCTGCTGTTGTCGTCCGCGCCACCGCCCCGCAGGGCCGCCACCGCTTCGACGAAGCTGTCGCCGCGGTGGCTGTAGTTGACGAACATGTCCATCGACGCCGCAGCGGGCGCCAACAACACCGTGTCGCCCGCTTGCGCCATCTCGGTGGCGAGACGCACGGCCTCGTCCATTATCGGCTGCGGGTCGGGCGTCTCACCTGTGCTCTTGTCGTCGCTATCGTCCCCCGGAGGGAGCTCGACGACCGGCACCTGCGGCGCGTGTCGCCGCATCGCCTCGGCGATCTCGGCGCGATCCCGCCCGAAGAGCACGACGCCCCGCAGCGTGGGCGCGACCTCGGCCACGAGCTCGTCGACGCTGGCGCCCTTGAGCAGGCCGCCGGCGATCCACACGCGCATCCCCCCAGCGAGCAGGCTCGTCCGCGCCGCGTGGGGGTTGGTGGCCTTGGAGTCGTCCACGTAGATGACGCCGGAGATCCGCGCCACCTCGGCGGCCCGGTGCGCGGCGACCTCGAAATCATCGAGAGCGGTGGCGATCGGGGCCGTCCCCACTCCGACCGCCCGGGCGAGCGCCGCCGCGGCGAGCGCGTCGGTCTGGCCCGCTGGTCCTGCGGGCCGGACTACCGTCGCGTCGTAGAAGGCATCACCCACGCCGTCGGCGAACGCCCGGTCGACGAGCCGCCCGCGGTCGATCCCGAGCTGCCCGGCAGCGGGCTCGCCGAGGGTCACCGAGACCTTGGTGGGCGCGGCCGCGCCCGCCAGGAGCCCGGCGGCGACGGGATCGTCGGCACCGACCACTGCGACGTCTCCGTCGAGGACCTGCGCCTTCGCCGCGACATACGCCTCCATGGAACCGTGCCAATCGAGGTGGTCCTCGGCGATGTTGAGCACAACCCCGGCGCGCGGGCGGCACGACGGCGCCCAGTGGAGCTGGAACGAGCTGAGCTCGGCCGCGAGGACGTCGATGCGTGGGCTCGCGAGGAGGACATCGGGCACGGGGACGCCGATGTTCCCGCAGGCCGCTGCCGCGAGCCCGCCGTAGACGAGCATGTCCGCGAGCATCCCCGTGGTGGTGGTCTTGCCGTTCGTGCCCGTCACCGCGAGCCACGTGCGCGGGGCGCCGAAGTGCCCCTCGGAATCGGCGCGCCAGGCGAGCTCGACATCGCCCCATACGGGAATTCCGGCGTCCGCGGCGGCTCGGAGAAGCGGGCTGTCGGGGCGCCAGCCCGGGGAGGTGACCACGAGGTCGAAGGACTGTTCGGCGGGCGAGCCGGAACTGTCTCCGTCGCCTTCGCCGGCTCCCGCGTTCTCCAGGAGACCGAGCGCCTCGTCGACGGAAGCGGTGCCGACCACGTCTGAGGCCTCGGCGGCGGAGAGCCCCTCGGCGCCGGCGACCGCCTCGAGGAGGGAGTCCAGAGCGGCCGGACGGCCGTCGGCGACGACCGCGCGCCCGCCGAGCCGCAGAACGAGGCGCACGGCTCCGGGCCCGGATACGCCAGCCCCCGCGACGAGTACCCGCGCGCCGGAGATATCGGCCGCTCGATTGATCCCCATGTACTTCTCCCCTGGTGCGTCCACCGGTCTATCGCGTTCGGCCAAGCGGTTCGCGCACCTCCGCCGTCAGAGGCGGGCGCGCGACCTACTACCCGAGCCTACCGTTAGTGGAGTGAAATCTGGTACAGATGTGACTCGTGTGTTTTGACGCACGGCGCCGCGAGGCCCGACGCGCCCGACGGGGAGGGCTACAGAGACGAGGCCGAGAGCCAGTCGCCGTAGAAGATGGCGAGGGCCATGCCCGCGGCGATCACGGTGAGCAGCAAGAAGCGGATGGTGACCGTGGTCTCCTTCCACCCGCCCAGCTCGAAGTGGTGGTGGATCGGGGACATGCGGAACGGGCGGCGACCGGTGGTGCGGAACATGACCACCTGGATCACCACGGAGGCGATCTCGAGCACGAAGAGCGAGCCCGCGACGATCATGAGCAGCTCGGTCTGCGAGACGACCGAGACGCCGGCGATGATCCCGCCGAGGGTGAGCGAGCCGGTGTCGCCCATGAAGATCTTGGCGGGCGCGGCGTTCCACCAGAGGAAGCCGGCGCACGCGCCCATCGCCGCGGCGCAGATGACCGCGATGTCGAGCGGGTCGCGCACCGTGTAGCAGCCGAGCAGGGTGTCCGATTCGCCGCCGACGCAGGAGTAGCGGAACTGCCAGAACGAGATGATCGTGTACACCGCCATGACGATGCCCACGGATCCCGCGGCGAGGCCATCGAGTCCGTCGGTGAAGTTCACCGCATTCGACCACGACCACACGAGGATGAGCACGAAGACGACGAAGATGAACGCCGGCATCGAGATGGAGATGAAATCCCTGGTGAACGACAGGTTCGTCGACGCCGGGTTGAGGCCCTGGTCGTTGCGGAAGAACAGCACGAGGACGCCGAACAGCACGGCGGCGAGGACCTGGCCTCCGGTCTTCTGCACCTTGTTGAGGCCGAGGTTGTGGCGCTTGACGACCTTGAGTCCGTCGTCGAAGAAGCCGACGAGTCCGAGCGCCGTGGCGAGGAACATGACGAGCAGCCCCGAGGCGGTGAACCCGCCGCCACCGACGGAGATGAGCCCGAACAAGCCCGCGCAGATGTAGCCGGCCCAGATCCCGACGACGATGGCGATGCCGCCCATCGTGGGCGTGCCGCGCTTGGCCTGGTGGCTCTGCGGGCCGTCCTCACGAATCGCCTGCCCGTAGCCGAAACGGCGGAAGTACTGGATGAGCAGCGGCGTGAGGAAGACCGACACCACGAAGGCGACGATCCCCGCGACAATGATCTGGGTCATCTACTTCTCCTCGAGCAGGCGTTCGGCCACGGTCCACAGCCCCACGGCCTGTGATGCCTTGACGAGGACGATGTCCCCGGGAGCGAGTCGATCGTCAAGGATACCCAGGGCCTCCTCGGTGCTCGCGACGTGCTCCGCCTCCGAGCCCCACGAGCCCTCCTGGATCGCGCCCTGGAACAGCGCGCGCTGCGGCCGGCCGTGGCCCACGACGATGAGCTGCGAGATGTTGAGGCGGACGAGATACCTGCCGACGAGATCGTGCTCGGCAACGGACTCGTCGCCGAGCTCCCCCATTTCGCCGAGCACGGCCCAGGTACGGCGCGGCGGATTCTGGCCGCGCGCCATCACGGCGAGCGAGCGCAGCGCCGCCTTCACCGAATCCGGGTTCGCGTTGTAGGAGTCGTTGATCACGGTGACACCGTCGGGACGGGCACGCACGTCCATGCGGCGTGCCGAACGGGCGGTGGCGCCGCCCAGGGACGCGGCGACCTCCTCGAGGCTCTGGCCGCACTCGAGGGCGACGGCGGCGGCCGACAGCGCGTTGCCGACCTGGTGCTCGCCGAAAACGGCGAGCGTGACCTCCGCTGACTCGTCCCCGCGGCGCAGGGTGAACGACGCGCGGGCCTCCTCGTCAGTGGTGACCCCCTCGGCGCGCAGGTCGGCCTTGGCCGATTGTCCGACGAAGACCGTTCGCGCGCGGGTCCGCGGGGCCATTGCCGCGACCTGGTCGTCATCGGCGTTGAGGACCGCGAGCCCGGTCGGCTCGAGGGCCTCCACGAGCTCGCCCTTGGTCTGCGCGATGGCCTCGCGCGAGCCGAACTCCCCGAGGTGGGCGGTGCCGACGTTGAGCACGACGCCGATCTGCGGCGGCGCGATCTCGGCGAGCGCCGCGATGTTGCCCGGCGCCCGAGCGGACATCTCGAGGACGAGGAAATCGGTGGACTCGTCCGCGCGCAGCGCCGTGTAAGGGTGCCCGATCTCGTTGTTGAACGAGCCGGGGGGCGCGACCACGGAGCCGGCGGGCTCGAGGACGGCCGCGATGAGGTCCTTGGTGGAGGTCTTTCCCGCCGATCCGGTGACCCCGACAACAGTGAGCCCGTGGCGCTCGCGCAGCCGGTCGACATTCGCGCGCGCGAGCTTGCCCAGCGCGGCGAGGACCGCGGCACCCGAGCCATCGGTATCGGCGGCGAGCGCCATGGCGTTGGTTTCGGCGAGCTCGCCCGGCGCAGGACGCGGCACGACGATGGCGGGAGCGTCGACCTCGCGTGCAGTGAGCGCGGCGACGGCCCCGGCCTCGAGCGCGGCGGGGACGAAATCGGCCCCGTCGACGCGCTCGCCGGGCAGAGCGAGGAACAGCCCGCCCGGCGCGACCTTCCGCGAATCGAACTCCACGGGCCCGCTGATCACGGCGTCGGGGTCGGCGGCCGCGGTGAGCGTGCCCCCGACGATCTGCGCGGCCTCGCGCAGGGTCATCTTGATCACTGTTCGTCCCTTCCGGCCTGTTCGGCCGATCCGGCCTCGCCGCCCAGCGAGCGGAGCGCCTCGCGGGCCGATTCCCTGTCGTCGAAGGGGTGCACCACCCCGGCCACGTCCTGCCCGGTCTCGTGCCCCTTGCCGGCGATCACCACGCTGTCGCCGGGCCGCGCCCACGCGATGGCGTCGGCGATCGCCTCGGCCCTGTCCCCGATCTCCCGGATGACGACTGAGTTCCCCGTCCCCAAGGCGGCAGCCTTGTCCTCCGCCCCTGCGCGCACGGCGGCCCTAATCACTGCGGGATCCTCGGAGCGCGGGTTGTCGTCGGTGACCACGACGTAGTCGGCGCCCGCCACGGCCTCCGCCCCCATGAGCGGGCGCTTTTCGGTGTCCCTGTCCCCGCCCGCGCCGAGCACCACGGCGAGCCTGCCGCGGGTCGATGCGCGCACGGTCTCGAGGACCGCGCCCACCGCAGCGGGCTTATGCGCGTAGTCGACGAGCACGCGGAAGTCCTGCCCCTCGGCGATCGGCTCGAGGCGGCCGGGGACGTGCGCGCTGGCGAGCCCGCGGACTGCGGCGTCGAGATCGAGGCCTAGCTTCTCCACGATGGCGAGGGCGACGAGCGCGTTGGCGACGTTGAACCTACCGGTGAGCGCGAGGCGCACCTCGTATTCGCGGCCGTCGCGAACCGCGGTGAACCGCTGGCCGCCGTCCTCGGTGGGCGTCGACTCCCCCGCCGTCCAGTCGGCCGCGGCGCCCGGCGTCTGGGCGACCGTCAGCGCGTCGGGGCGGAGTTCGGCCATCCGGCGACCCCACTCGTCGTCGACGCAGACGACCGCCTGCTCGGCGGGCAGCACGCGCGTGCCGGGATCGGCCTCCGCCGTCAGGAGCCTGGTCTTGGCATGGAAGTAGTCCTCCATGTCCGGGTGGAAATCGAGGTGGTCGCGCGAGAGGTTGAGGAACGCGCCGACGGCGAAGTGGACACCGTCGACCCGGCCGAGGCGGAGGGCGTGGCTGGAGACCTCGGCAACGATGCTCTCGGCCCCGCGCTCGAGCATCGTGGCGAGGAGGTCCTGGAACTCGGGTGCCTCGGGCGTGGTGAGTGCGCTGACCAGCGGCTGTCCGCCGACGCGCGAGCCGGTTGTGCCGATGAGGCCGACGGTCTCGCCGGCGCTGTTGAGCGCCGCCTCGACGAAGTACGTGGTGGTCGTCTTGCCCGAGGTGCCGGTGATCCCCACGGTGGGGATCGTGGCAGAGGGGTCGCCGTAGACCGCAGACGAGAGCGCGCCCAGCGCCTCGCGCGGGTTCTCGTGGACGATGCACGGGATCTCCGGGGCGATCCCATCGGCGATGATCTGGGCGCCTGCCGGGTCGGTGTAGATCGCTATCGCCCCGGCGGCGAGTGCGTCGGCCGCGAAGCTCGCGCCGTGCACCCGAGCGCCGGGAAGGGCAACGAAGAGGGAACCGTCGCGCGCGTTCTGCGCGCGGATCGTGGCCGAGGTGATCTCGGGGTCCACGAGGGCCGGCGAGCCGTCCGCGCTGCGCGGTTCCAGGCCGATGGTGGCGGCGAGTTCGCCGAGCGAGCGTGGGCCCTCGGTGTTCACGCGTCGATCACGTCCCTTCGTCTGTCGTTGCCGATCGCACAGAATCTCGTTACCGGAACGGGTCGAACACTACCGGCCGACCGGCCGCTCCCGGCACTCGCGCGGATCAGTCCGCCTCGAGGACGAGCGGCTTGGCCGGCGCCGACGGCGCGATGTTTTCGCGGGTGGCGAGCCACGCGGCGATGTCGTGGAACAGGGGCGCCGCGGACTGCCCGCCCTCGCCGTGGACTCCGCGCACCGGATTATCGAGCATGATGCCGACGACATACTCCGGGGCATCGGCCGGGAACACCCCGGCGAACGTGATCCAGTAGTTCGAGTTCGAGTAGCACTGGCAGTTCGGGTCGATCTGCTGCGCGGTGCCGGTCTTGCCCGAGACCTGGTAGCCGGCGACCGAGGCGCCGGGTCCCGTGCCCTGCTGCGCGCCGGGGCCGTCCTGGGTCACGCCGCGGAACATG